>JAJZRZ010000036.1 GCA_021850085.1 Actinomycetes bacterium
GGTGCCGAGGATGTGTTCCTCGTGTACAGGCGCACGGAAGACGAGATGCCGGCGCGCAGGGAGGAAGTGCATCACGCGCGCGAGGAGGGCGTGCAGTTCGAGATGCTCTGTTCGCCCGCTGAGATCATCGGTCACGACGGCTGGGTGACGGGACTGAGAGTTTCGCGCATGGAACTGGGCGAGCCGGACGAGACCGGACGGCGTGCTCCGAGGTGTGTGCTGGGCTCGGAGTTCGTCATCGACTGCGACACGGTGATCATGGCGATCGGGACGCGAGCCAACCCGCTGCTCGGCCAGACGACGCCCGACCTCGACCTCACCAAGCGCGGCTACATCGCCACTGACGAGACGGGCGCGACCTCAAAGCCCGGAGTCTTCGCCGGCGGAGACATCGTCACGGGCTCGGCCACCGTGATCTTGGCCATGGGCGCCGGAAAACGCGCCGCGCGCGCCATAGACCAGTGGCTCGATTCGAACGCCGAAGTCCCCGCTGCGACGAGCGGGTACCGCAAGCCACGATAGCAGGCCATAAGATTGTGACGATAGTCCTCGGCGACCGATGTGCGGTACAATTCGCCCGAACAGTCCCACGTCCCGACGACAGTCGGTCGGATGAAAGGCACGACTCGCCCAGACAGCGGAGGTGACCGTGTCAGATCCCATCAGGGTGCTCGTCGTCGACGATGATGAGTCCATCGTCGAGATGATCCGCATGGGCCTCGAGGCGGAAGGGATGAAAATCACGTCCGCATCCGACGGAGCAGAGGCGCTCGAGGCGCTGCGCAGCACCCCCACCGACGTCGTCCTCCTTGATATCATGATGCCGCGTGTGGACGGCTGGATGGCGCTGATGGAGATTAGGAACGATCCCGTCACGGCCGACATCCCAGTCATCATGTTGACGGCCAAGACGCAGGACCTCGCCCGTATCCTCGCCTTCAAGCAGGGCGTGCAGCAGTACGTCACGAAGCCGTTCAACCTGATGGAGCTGGTCGTCCGCATCCAAAGCCTGATGCGGGGTCGCCCGCGGGCGGGGGTCGCCACGCCACAGGAGGGCGACTTCCGCAAGCTGGCCGTGCGTAAAGGCGGCCGGACGGTGCTGCTCGACCTGGACGAAGTGATCTACATCTCGGCCAAGAACAAGTCGACGTACGTTCACACCTACGAGAACCAGTACCTGGTGGATCTCACGCTCTCAGAACTCGAGGAGCGACTGTCGTCGGACGCATTCCGGCGGCTGCATCGCAGTTACATGATCAACCTGAACAAGGTCAAGGAGATCGTCCGCGCGGATGGTGCGTACATGGTGGTCGTCGCTGACCGCGACGAGACGCAGGTGCCCGTCGCGCGCCGGCAAGTGAAGTCTTTCAGAGAGGCGGTGGGCATCTAGATGCTCGGTTCGCAGTGGCGTCTGCGCATGGTGGCCGTGAGTGTGCTCGCAGCCCTTTTCTTCGCGGGGGTGGTCCATTCGGCCCACGCCGAGCGGACCATCGCCCTGAGCACCGGCACGGTGCAGTTGGCGCTGCCGAGCGGCGGGTCGGCGGCCGATGAGTTCGCGGTGGCCAACAACGGCGACGAGCCTCTCAAGGCGCTCGTGTACACCAACGACGTGATATATGGCGAGGACGGCCTGCCGGAGTACGTGAGGCCGACCGGTGCTGTCGGCGAGTACGCCAAGAGCCCGGCATCGTGGCTGTCGCTCAGGCTGCCTGCCGAGACGAAGGTCATCGCGAACACGCCGTACATCGAGCTCGAGCCGGGCCAGGAGATGGTTCTCCAGTTCGAGATGCGAGTGCCCGTCGAGGCGGCCCCCGGTGACTACAACGCGATCATCTTCTTCGAGATGTTCGACGACTCGGCCAGTGCCGGCACGTCCTCCAAGGTCTCAGGACGCATCGGGGCACGCATAGTCGTCCGTGTCGCCGGCGACGTGATCGAGGACCTTGAAGTGGCGCCGTTTTGGGTTCGCGGGTTCGTGATAGGCAGCGACATCCCCTACAAGTTCACGTTCACCAACGCAGGCAATGTGGACAAGCGCTATGTGCCTTCGATGGTGTTGCTCGACCGCTCCGAGGCAGAGGTGGCCCGGACGGAGCTCGAGGAGTCGGCCATCGTCTACGCGGGCGACGCGCGCACCTACACGGGCAGCGTGGATGCCGGCACGTCGCTGTTCGGCCAGTACACGCTTCGCAGTGAGATCGCCTACGACAAGGAGACGGCGCCCGGGACGTTCGTGCCCGACGTGCTGGAAGAGGATCGTACGTTCTGGGTCGTCCCGCTGTGGTTCGCCATCCTGGTGATCGCGTTTGTGGCGGTTCCGTTCCTGTGGCTGGTCTGGCGTACGACGGCCAAAGGACGGGCGGGACGCAACGACCGGACGACGCGCAGGGGAGACGTGCGAAGCACCGCGTCAGATTCTGGGGCCGACGAAACCTGAGAGGTCTCGCAGCGGATCAGCGTTGGACTGCGGTGTAGTTGAAGCGCGTGGCTATCGGCGTGCGCGCCGGCAGGCTGAACGCCTCGGCCGTGGTGAGGTCAAGCTGGTAGGTGGCGGTGATGTCGTAGGCACCGGGCGCCAGGTTCGAGCCGAACGCGGGAAACACCACATGCCGCATGACTCGCTCTCTCGGCACGATGACCGAGCCTACCACCAGCTGTGTCTCCGAGGAGTCCGTGAAGTCCCAGGGCCGTGAGGAGACGACCCTGAGGCGCTGCCGCTCGTCAGCCGTGTACACAGCGCCGAGCGGTCGCTCGCCGAACGCGACACCGCCGTCGGTCAGGAGAGTCATCGAGAAAGCGGAGCCGATGCTGGCCGTGACGGTGACGGTTGCGGACTCGGCACCAGCGGGTTGCTGGGGCATGAAGAGCGTCATGACGACGGCTCCCGCCACGAGCACACTCGCTCCGGCTCGCCGCCTGGTCATGGGGACTAGGCTCGACAACATCCCTCCCTCGCACTGGCGCCTCGCGCGTCCTCTGAAGAATAATCGGCCGAGGCGGGAAGACCCGCCCCGGCCGATGACGTTCGGTGGTACGGGCAGTCCGGGCTACGGCTGCTGCACCCCGGTGTACGTGTACGTCGCAACGTAGTCCACGCCCGGATCGAGGTTGTAGGCTTGGTCCAATGTCAAGTCCAGATTGTAAGTGGCGGTGATGTTCGAGACACCCTTTGGCTTGTTGACGCCGGCCGTAGGCGAGGTGGACTCGGAGAGCACCGGTACGAGCGGCGTGGCGACTACCGAGCTCTTTGAGAAGTCCCACAACTTGTTTGACTTCACCGTGATCATAGTGCTGTTGTTCGTGTACACGCTGCCTAGGTTAACAGGGCTGAAGCTCACCGCGTTCTGATTGATCGTCATGGAGAAGGCGGGGTTCACCCGTGCGGTGACCAGGACGTTCTGGGGGTTGCCGGAGGCGTAACCAATCACGCCGAACACGAGCGCCGCGACCATGATGGCGGCGATCACCATTCGCTTCATATCGTCTCTCCTAACCGGGCCCCGGCCATCCGGCCGCGGCTCCCCTGCCACATTCACGAAAAGTATCATGTATAGGGGCGTCCTATGCGAGGAAAAAACTGTGTTATGGACGGGCTATTCGATGAACGGTGCTTAACGGCCTGCGAGCGGCTGGGCGAGCGGCCGCTGGTCAGTGCTGAACGACGCTGTACGTGACCGTTGCGCCGTAGGTGAGGTCCGGATCGGTCGTCCAGGGGGGAGTGACCGTCAGACTGTCGGAGAAGCTGGTGACTCCCGCAGAGCCGATTCCGTGTGCTGTGCCAGTCACGATCAGCCCCATGAGCGCGGCGTCGCCGGACACTGTGCGCGTGATCGTGTAGGCGACCGAAGAATCGACGGTGACGCCCACGGTCTTGGCCGGCGAAGTCACTTCAGGGTTCACGGAACCGAAAAGCACGCTTTGACCCGCGTCCGGCGCGATCACGGTCATCGTCAGGTGATGGATGAGGATGGTGTACGCGCCGCTGGGATGTTGCTGCGGCGGACGCGGGCTGCTGCCTCCTGGATTGGCGATGAGAAACGTGATGTTCCCGACGGAGTACGGACCGGGCGCCACCGGATTCGCGATCCCTCCCACGGCGATCGTCACAGCCTGGCGTCGGGGGACGACGGGGGAGAAGGTGAGCGTCACGGTCTGCCCGCTCACGCTGAGCGTGCCGGCCGGGCTCACGAGGGTCGCGGCGCTCACATCCGTGCCTGCCGGGAACGTGATCTCCGCGCCGGTGAGTGATTCGCCATTGCCCACTGTGTACCCGGAGAAGGTGTACGTCACGCCTGTCGCGCCCGCGTACGGACTGGAGAGCGTAGTCGTTGGCGTTCCGACGGTGATGGCCGCGGCAGGGGCGAGCGAAGACACGATGCCGAGAAGCGCCACGACGAGCGCGACGCGGGGGAGCTGTGGCATGAATCGCGCGGGGCGGCTTGACATCGCCGTCCGTCCCTCCTGGTGCGTCATCGGACCACGCCACATGATACACCGGATCGCATGGTCACTGATCTGTGATCCTAGTTCCTCAGGCTTCCCAGAGGCGCGGGCACACGGCCGCCTCGGCGGATCAGGCGGGCGCTCCCCCATGCTGAGACGTCCATCACCGGAGCCGCCCCGAGCAGCCCGCCCCAGCTAACCTGGTCGCCGGCCTTTTTGCCCGAGGCGGGGATGAGCCGGGCGGCTGTGGTCTTGTTGTTGATGACGCCGATGGCGCATGCATCGGAGATGATGCCGGCGATCGTCTCGGCGCAAGTGTCGCCAGGGATCGCGACCATGTCGAGCCCCACCGAGCACACAGCCATCATCGCCTCGAGCTTGTCGAGGGTGAGTGCGCCGTCGTTCACGGCGCGAACCATCCCCGCGTCCTCGGAGACAGGGATGAACGCGCCGGAAAGCCCGCCGATCGATGACGTGCCCATCGCGCCTCCCTTCTTGACCGCGTCGTTGAGCAGCGCGAGGGCGGTGGTGGTGCCGGGGGCCCCGCACCGTTCCACCCCCATCGCTTCAAGGATGTCGGCGACGCTGTCGCCTTCGGCGGGAGTGGGCGCAAGCGAGAGATCGACGATCCCCATCGCCACGCCGAGCCGCCGGGCGGCTTCGCGCGCCACCAACTCACCCGCGCGAGTGATCTTGAACGAGGTGGCCTTGATGGCCTCGGCCACGGCTGTGAGGTCTGCGTCGTCCGGCAGCGCGGCCACCACCGCGCGCACCACGCCCGGTCCCGATATCCCCACGTTCACCACGACATCCGGTTCCCCCGCGCCGTGCACGGCGCCCGCCATGAACGGGTTGTCCTCGACCATGTTGGCGAAGACCACAAGCTTGGCGCACCCGATGCTGTCGGCGTGGGCCGTGAGTTCGGCGGTGTCCAGGATCGTTCGCGCCATGCGGGCGACCGCGTCCATGTTGATCCCAGCTCGGGTGGTCGCAACATTGACTGAGGAGCAGACCCGCTCGGTGGAGGCCAGTGCGGCCGGTATCGAGCGGATGAGCGCGTCGTCGCCTCGACCCACGCCTTTGTGAACGAGGGCCGAGAACCCGCCGATGAAGTCCACGCCCGCGACGGCCGCGGCCCGGTCCATCGCCTGCGCGACGGGGGTGAGGTCGGCGCAGGCGCATCGGCCTGCCACCGAGGCCACTGGCGTGACTGAGATGCGCTTGTTGCGGATCGGGATGCCGTATTCGCGCTCGATCGCCTCGCACACGGGCACGAGCCGCTGCGCGGCCAGTGCCACCCGGTCGTAGACCCTGCGCGACATCTCCTCCACCGTGTCCGCAGAGCATTCGCCGATGGCTATGCCGAGGGTCACCGTGCGGATGTCGAGGTGCTGCTGCTGAACCATGAGGAGCGTTTCCGCGACCTCCTCGGGACTGATCCGGAGCATGGTCTTCCCTTCGCTAGATGCGGTGCATGTAGCGGAAGACGTCCTCCCGCTGGAGCGTGACTTGCATGCCGATGTGCCGCGCGACCTCCGAGAGGCGCGCCTGAACATCCTCGAAAGGGTGTGCATCCTCATCGATGGTGACGAGCATCGTCATCGAGAAGATGCCCGACAAAATCGTCTGCCGGATGTCCTCGATGTTCACGCCGTGCCCGGCGAGCGCGGTCGCGATCTCGGCGACGATGCCGACGCGGTCCTCGCCGAGCACTGAGAGCACAGCCCTGGTCTTCATCGCTTCATCTCCTGTGGCTCGTACGTTCACGCGCTATACTCTACGCGCCCGGACCCGACTCGCGCGAGGAGGATCTCGAGGTGGCCGTCCCGATCACACCGATACGCATCGGCGACGTGGTGCGTCTCAAGAAGGCCCACCCCTGTGGTGCCAACGAGTGGGAGATCACCAAGCTCGGCATGGACATCGGCTTGCTGTGCGCCGGGTGCGGTCGCAAGGTGCGCCTCGAGCGTTACGAGTTCGATCGCCGGTTCCGGGGGTTCATCAGGCGCGTGAACGGCGAGGGCGCAGCCGAGACGAGAGCCGAGGGGTAAGCGGCTACGATCCACCGGCGGGAGCGAGCTCGCCCGGGGCCTGGATGCGGTTGAGCTGCATGTGCACGTGGTCGCCTCCGTTCGTGGTGTAACCACCGAGCTGCACCTCGATCTTGTCGGACATCTTCCGGATGCTCGCGATGCGCGTCACGCCGCCGAGCACCCTGTCTCCGGGCTTGACGAGGACATCGGTGATGTGAATCAGCACCACGTCGATGTCCTGGCGGCCTTCGGGCCTGATGTGCAGCTCCACGTCATCGTGCTGGTCATACAGCAGATATGGTTTGACAGCTACGACCGTGCCGGTGACCGGCGACCACACGGGGGTTCCGGGCTCGCCGCCCATGTCGACCGCGGTGTCGGGCATTCCTCCGCGGTTGCTCCGCCACATACGCAGACACACGCCGCCCCAAACGTCCTCCGGCAGGCCCTCGGTGGGCTCGGCCTGCGGCACCCCCTTGATCTGCGCGGCGAGCGCCATGTCGGCATCGGGCACCAGCGATGTCATCGGCAGCGCGGTTCGACTCGCAGCCTGGTGGAACGCAAGCGCGGTCAGCTGTGCGGGGTCCACCGCGAGGTGGATCCGCGTCGGACCCTCTTGGGCGAACCGTGGGGTCGGGTCGCGTTCGGGTTCGTCTGCCACCGCGACAGCGCTGACTTCTGGAAGGGCCGCATTCTGAGAGGGCGCGGACTCCCAGCTGAGCATCCAGCCGATCAGCGCCAGTCCGAGGAGCGATACAGCGATCGTGAGTGCCGGATATGGCGACGTCCGGCGTCTGCGTTGCCGGGGTCCCAGGCTGAGGCCTGCGTCGCGGGCGGCGGTGAGACCCCGAAAGTCTTCCCTGACGTGGTTCGTGCGGATGCGCCTGACCGGAGGTCTGCGGGTCACGGGTGCCTCCGATCGACCGGCCTGCGAATCCGTGCCGGACGGAGCGGAGCGCCGCTCGCGATGCGGTATGTGCATGGACGCGCAGCGTGCGCCAGAGACATGAGTGCGTTCCGCTCTGTCTGAGGGCGGCTTGGACGGGTACGGAGCGTACTATACTGCACGTCCTTTGAGGATGTCCGCCCACCACGCTCCTCGCGCTGTTCAGTGGTAGAATCGCCGGGTTGGTCCACTTGAATGCTACCGAGGTGACCGCGTGGACAAGCTCGACCGGATACTGCAAGCCGAGGATGCCGCGCGGAACGCCGTCGATGACGCCCGCCTGACCGCTTCTCGCTTGCTGGCCGAGTCACGAGACACCGTCGGCGAGATCAGGCGCTCGGGCCGGGATCGGGCATCTGCCGAGGCTGTCACACTCCGTGACGAGCGGCTCGAGGAAGCACGTCGCGAGGCGGCACGCATCACCGAGCAGGCACGCGCAGCCGCCGCCACGATGCTGGATGAGGCGCGAACGCGTGAGGATGAGGCGCTGGCGGCCGTTCTCGAGGTCCTGAAGGGACGCTAGTGGCCGTCGCGCGCATGCTCAAGGTGGTGGTGCTCGCGCACCAAGCGGTGATGGACGACCTTGTCGGCGCGATGCAGCACGCCGGCGTCGTTGAAGTCGAGAGCTCCCCCGCGGACATGCCTTCCGCTGAACTCGCGGCGGATGACCGCCGCGTCCGGCGTCTTGAGGAGCACCTCGCCGACGTCTCGTTCGTCCGGGATTTCCTCGGCCGCTACCACACATCGGAGCAACCCTTCGGGGCGTTCGTCTCGGAGAAGACCCATGTGAGCGAGGCCGAGTACCACGCGCTTTCGGCGGACGCCGGCGTGCTGCAGCTGTACCGTGAGTGCGAGGAGATATCGTCTCGCATCGCCACGAACGAGAGAGAGCGGGACCGGCTGCTCGCACTCGCGGAGGAGCTTTCACCCTGGGAGCCGCTCCGTACGCAGTTCGCCCGTCTTAGAGACACTGACACGGTCGAGGTGTTCACCGGCATCGTGCCCGCGGTGCAGGGCCCCGCGATACGCGAGGCGTTGCGCGGGGTCGCGACGGACGTCTCGGTGGAGGAGCTCTCTTCGGTTGGCGGACGGGCCGCCTGGGTGGTCATGGCGCACCGAGATGCGGTCAAGGCGGTGCGCGACACGCTGGCTCTCACGGACTTTCAGGAGGCGGCGTTCCCCGGCCTGATGGACTATCCTGCCGAGGAGCGCGCGCGTGCCCTCGTCAGGGCCGGCGAGATGGCCGGCGAGATCGAAGCGTTGGACCGGCGCGCACGGGAGCTTGCCACCCATGACTACCACCGGTCCGTGGCGCTTGTGGAGGCTGTGGCATCCCAGCTTGACGCCCTGACCGTGCGGGAGCGATTCGGCACCACAGAGCGCACGTTCATGGTCACCGGCTGGGTGCGCGAACGGCAGCGTCATGCGCTGGAGGAGGCGCTCGAGGCGTTCCATGGGGACGTCGATCTTTCCTTGACCGAGCCGGAGGAGCAGGACCTGCCGCCGGTCGTCTTGGAGAATCCGTGGTTCATCCGGCCGTTCGAGACTCTCACCGGTCTGTACGGGTTGCCGCGCTACGACGAGATCGACCCCACGCCGCTGCTCGCCCCCTTCTTTCTCGTGTTCTTCTCGATCTGCATCAGCGATGTCGGCTACGGCGCGATGCTCATCGCGGGGGCCTGGTACATCAAGAACCGGATCGACGTGGCGCCGGGGGTGAAGCTTTTCATGGATCTGCTGATGTTCGGCGGGGCGGGCGCGATGGTCGCAGGTGTTCTGACCGGGTCATACTTCGCACTGGACTTCGCGATGCTGAGCAGCGTGCTCCCGTTCCTTCCCGCTCCGGTGCTGGATCCGCTGAACGAGCTGCCCACGTTCCTCATCGGCACCGTGCTCCTCGGGATGTTGCAGGTCTTCTTCGGTGTGCTTGTGGCGGCGTACGACCTCGCCAAGCGTGGCGACCGCGCGTCGGCCTTCTTCGACCAGCTCTCGACCATACTGATGTTCGCGGTGCTTGGTGTGGGAGCGGTGGTGCCCGGTGCACTGGTGCCGGCGGTGGTGCTGGGCATCGGCGTGACCGTCTTGTTCAAGGGTCGCGCGCTGGAGGCCGCGGTGAATGCCGAAGGGGCTCCTGCGTGGGATCGCGCTATGGGCATCACGTGGATCTCGCTGCTGTTGGCCACGCTCCTCGTGTGGAGCTTCTCGCTGGCACTGCCTGCGGGATGGGCGCTCTTGGCGCTCACTGCCGCCGGTTTGGGCATCTCGCGCTCTGTGCGCCGGGCCGTTGTGGCGATGCTCGGAGGCTTGTACGCGGTCTACAGCATGACGGCGTTCATCAGCGACATCCTTTCGTACACGCGCCTGGCCGCGCTCGGGCTTTCGGGCGCGCTGGTCGGGATGGTGTTCAACCGCCTTGCGGGACTGATCATGGGCGGGGCGTCGTCGCTGTTCGAGCAAGGCGGCACGGGGCTCATCGGCGGCGCCATCGTGGTCTTGCTCGCGTCTTTGGTGTTCGTCACGGGTCACGTGTTCAACGTGGCGGTGAACCTTCTCGGTGCGTTCGTGCATCCGGCGCGCCTGCAGTTCGTCGAGTTCTTCAGTAAGTTCTACGTGGGCGGAGGGCGGGCTTTCAGCCCCTTCGCACACCGAACGAAGTCACTCGTGTTGCACGCCGGCGAGGTCCGGCAGGAAGGAGCATAGATCGTGACCGACGCATTCTGGGGAATGGCTGGAGCCGACTGGGCGCTTTTCGGTGGTGCGATGGCTGCGGTGCTCGGTGGCATCGGGTCGGCCATCGGCATCACCATCGCGAGCGCGGTGGTGTCAGGCATCGTGACCGAGGACGGCTCGAAGTTCGGCAAACTGCTGCCGATCGCGGCCATGCCGGGCACGCAGGGGATCTACGGTTTCATCACCGCGGTGCTCGTTTTTGTGTTTTTCGGCATCTTCGGCGGAGATATGTCCCTTGAGGGTGCCGTGGGCTTCAAAGTCTTCCTGGCTTGTCAGCCGGTGGCATGGCTGTGTTTGTTCACGGGAATCTATCAAGGTCGCACGGGCGCCGCCGCCGCCGGGATCGTCGCTCGTCGTGACGAGGACGCCGGCAAGGCGCTCATCTTCCCGGCGCTTGTAGAAACGTACGCGGTTCTCTCGCTCATCGTCACGATACTGATGATGCTGAGCTTGCAGAACGCGTACTCGTAGGGGAACCGGCGTGGCTATCGACGATCTTGTCACACGCATCCAAAGCGACGCGGCCGCCGAGGCCGCAGCGCTGCTCGACGGCG
>JAJZRZ010000037.1 GCA_021850085.1 Actinomycetes bacterium
CTGATCTGCCGCCCCTCCGCCCGGCACCCCACGGGGCCACACGACCGCCCTGTGGCCCCTTTGGCAGCGTTCTCCTTTGGCGACGCAGGGTTTTTCGGTTCGAGCCCGCTCATCTCCACCAACGACATTATCGGGGCGGCCTTCGGGTCGCCTCGTCTGCTCTACAATAAGGCCAGTCCCGCCGAAGGAAGGACGCATGATGATGGCTGCAGGCAGCTCGAGCCCGTTCCTGATCTGGTTCGCCGAATGGGGTCAAGTGGTGTACTTCTTCGCCCAGATGGTCTTCTGGGCGGCGATCGGCGCGGCCGCGATCGTGGTCGCGCTCGAGTACCGACGGTTCGTGAACCACAAGGTGGGAGCACGTCAGGCCGGCGACACGGCCGAGCCCGCACCCGACATCTTCGCGGAATAGCGGGGGCGTCAAGTCCGCCAGCCCGAGACGGGCGTCCTCGCCTTCCGGGCGTCCCACCGTCGCAGCAAGGAGAGCATCGTGGAGTTCCCCGCATACCGCCCGCGGCGCATGCGCCGCACCGCCGCGCTAAGGTCGATGGTCCGCGAGACCTCGCTTGATGCCTCGGACCTCATCTACCCGCTCTTCGTGAAGTTCGGCACCGGCAGGCGTGACGAGATCTCATCGATGCCGGGCGTCTTCCAGCTCACGCTCGACCAGCTGCCAGCTGAGATCGACGAGCTCAAGGGCCTCGGCATCCCGGCGGTCATCCTCTTCGGCCTGCCGGACGTCAAGGACGAGGCCGGCAGCGGCGCGTTCGCCGAGGACGGCATCGTGCAGCAGGCGATCCGCGTAATCAAGCGCCATGATCCGAACTACACCGTCATCACCGACGTCTGCATGTGCGAGTACACCAGCCACGGCCACTGTGGCGCGCTCGACGAGCATGGCTGCGTGATCAATGATGTCACGCTTGAGATGCTCGCGAACACCGCCGTGAGCCACGCCGAGGCCGGCGCGGACATGCTCGCCCCCTCGGACATGATGGATGGGCGCGTGGGCGCGATCCGCGCAGCGCTCGACGCCGAAGGGTACACCGACATCCCGATCATGGCCTACTCGGCGAAGTATGCGAGTGCGTACTACGGTCCGTTCCGGGAGGCCGCCGACAGCGCCCCCGCCTTCGGTGACCGCAAGGCCTACCAGATGGACCCGGCCAACGGCGACGAAGCTCTTCGCGAGACCGCGCTCGACATCGCCGAAGGCGCCGACATCGTGATGGTCAAACCGGCTCTTGCGTACATGGACATCATCCGTCGCGTGAAAGACGAGTTCGGGTACCCGACCGCCGCGTACAACGTGAGCGGCGAGTACGCGCTCGTGAAGGCCGCGGCCGCGAACGGGTGGGTCGACGAGAAGCGCATCGTGCTCGAGACCCTCACGGCGTTCAAGCGGGCCGGCGCCGACCTCATCTTGACCTACCACGCGAAGGGCGCGGCGCGGTGGCTGGCCGAGGAGCGGGCGTGACGTCCGAACCGTCGCTCGACTGGAGGCGGCGCGGCCTTCGCTTAGCGGGCCTGTACGTGGCCGGCATCATCTCGTTCGTGGTCCTGTTGACCGCCGTCTACTCGCTGCCCCAGGCACCGATCGAGGCGAACCTGCGCGAATCTCTAACGCGCCTGCAGTACGAGGGTCCCTACGCGGTGGTGATGGTCGATCACCCCGCGTTCTTGCTGGACAACTACACCGATGCGCTCATGGCCGACACCGCCTTGTCCGATTCCGGTGATTCCGCCTTCATTGCGGCGATGGCGGCCAAGCATTCGGTCCCGGGCACCGGCTCGCCGATCGACGGGCTCAGGTCCACCCTGGCGAGGGCGGATGTCGCCCGCGACTCGTACGCCTACTACTGGCACGGCTACCAGGTGCTGCTCCGCCCCGCCCTCGAGTTCATGACGTTGGGTGAGATCCGGCAGGCGAACGTGATCGCTTTCGGACTGCTGCTCCTCGGCACGCTGCTGTTCATGCACCGCCGGGTGGGGACGCGGATCACGGCCTTCTTCGCGGTCTCGCTTCTGGCTGTGGGCGCCTACGTGGTGCCGCTGTCGCTTCAGTTCAGCGGGATGTTCTACCTCACGTTGGTCGCGACGCTTGCGGTGGTGGCCCTGCGCGCGAGGGGGCGGCTTCCCGCCGTGGAGACCGAGCTGTTCTTCGCCGTCGGCATGCTGGCCGCCTTCATCGACCTGCTCACCACACCGCTCATCACCTTTGCGCTGCCGCTCGTCGTGCTTCTGGCGGCAGACGCGCGCAGGGCGGACGGCCCGAGCTTGGCCGCTGCGGGGCTGCGCGTGCTCAGGACCGGCGCCGCATGGGCCGTGGGGTATGCGGGCACCTGGGTCACCAAATGGGTCATCGCGAGCGCCGTGCTCGACTTCGACTTCGTAGGCCGGGCCTGGAATCAGGTCCTCCTCCGCACGGCGATGGATGGCGGTCCCCCCCTTGCAGGTCAGGCTCTCGGGTTCGCTCTATCCGACCTGGTCCCCTTCGCACCGCTGTCGGGCCAGCCGCTCAAAGCCGCGGGTCTGGTCGCGGTCGTCGCGCTGTTGGCCTGCGGCGCGGCGTTCGTGTTCGCGCTCGCGCGCACCGGCAGCGAGGCGATGGAGCACGTGCGCCGCGCATCGGCGGTCCTGCTCGTCACGCCACTGCCGTATCTGTGGTTTACCATCGCCGCCAACCACACTGTGAATCACCACTACTTCACATACCGCATCCAGGCGCCAGCCATCTTCGCGATACTTTTCTTCACAGCGGCCGCTCTGTGGCCTGAGCGTCCGGTGGCACCCGCGTCACCGGTTGCCGAGGACCGCAGCGGACAAATGGAGCGCCGCTTGCAGCAGGGATGACCGACTCGTTGCCGCACAGCCGCCGAAAGGAAGTACGACCCTATGCATGACCGCGCAGACAACACCGGCGGAGTCCCGGTGAACGACAGCGAGCAGGACCTCGCCCAGGCCGAGGCCGGCTGCGGCGAGATCGGCCTGAACGTTCCGCTCGGCCATCCCGGCGGCCACCCCGCGGGCATCCCGATGGATCGTCAGCGGCACGGCGGCGCTCGCAGCGTGGGCTTCCAGCCCGGGGGCGGCCCGGCCGCGACCGCATACCAGGAGCGCACGGGCATCAAGGCCCCGCGCATCATCGCGTGGGAGATCACGCGCAGCTGCAACCTGTCGTGTGCGCACTGCCGCGCGGCCGCCGAGTTCGGCTGCTATCCCGGCGAGCTCACGCTCGAGCAGATCAAGGACGTCATCGACGACATCGTCACCATCTCGAACCCGATCATCATCCTCACCGGCGGCGAGCCGCTCATGCGTCCGGACATCTGGGAGATCGTGGACTACTGCCACGACAAGGGCGCCATGCCGGTCATCGGCACGAACGCCACGCTCATCACCGAGGAGATCGCCGCCAAGATGGCGGAACACAAGATCCCGCGCATCTCGGTCTCCATCGACTTCGCCACCGCCGAGGGCCACGACACGTTCCGGGGCGAGCCGGGCGCCTTCGAGGCATCGATCCGCGGCATCAAGATGGCCAAGGCGCACGGCGTTGGCGTGCAGATCAACACGACCGTCACCAAGCTCAACGCGAATGAGATCGAGCAGATCCATGACCTGGCCGAGAGCCTCGGCGTCGACGCGTTCCACATCTTCATGCTCGTGCCCACCGGCCGCGGCGAGCAGCTGCTCGATCAGGAGTTGCCGCCGGAGGAGTACGAGCGCGTGCTCACGTGGGCGTACCACCGGCAGAAGACCTCTCCGCTGCACTTCAAGCCCACCGACTCGCCGCACTACTACCGCATCATCCGCCAGCTCGCGAAGGCCGAGGGCAAGAAGGTCACGCGCGAGGAGTACGGTCTCGACGCGATGACCCGCGGGTGCCTCGGCGGCATCACGTTCAGCTTCATCAGCCACGTGGGCGATGTGCAGCCTTGCGGCTACTTCGACATGCAGCTCGGCAACGTGAAGGACCGCCCGTTCTCGGAAATCTGGACTGACTCCAAGGTCTTCAACGAGCTGCGGGACTACTCGCTGCTCAAGGGCAAGTGCGGCGCTTGCGAGTACAAGGCCGTGTGCGGCGGGTGCCGAGCGCGGGCGCTGTCGGTGACGGGCGACTATCTCGCCGAGGAGCCGTACTGCGCCTACGAGCCGAAGGGCTGGTCGGCCGAGGCAGCGGGGTAGGCGAGCAGCGGAGGTGGGGTAGGGGCGCCGCGCCGGCGGATTGGTGTACCTTTGTCCACGTGCCTTGGCGCACGAGGACCGATCGACGCTTCTTGGAAGGTGGTAGTCCATGCCGGACCGCAACAAGTCGGCCGAGCTGTTCGAGGCGGCGAAACGCGTGATCCCCGGAGGCGTCAACTCCCCCGTGCGGGCGTTTCGGAGTGTTGGGACCGAGCCGGTCTTCTACCACCACGCGAAGGGCTCGCGGGTGTGGGACGCGGACGGCAACGAGTACATCGACTTCGTGGGTTCTTGGGGACCGATGATCCTCGGCCATGCCCCCGACACCGTCCTCGATGCGGTGCGGCGACAGCTCGACCTCGGTACGAGTTACGGCGCGCCCACCGAGATCGAGGTGCGGATGGCCGAGGCGGTCGCGGCGGCCGTACCCTCCATCGAGATGGTCCGCATGGTCAGCAGCGGCACGGAAGCCACGATGAGCGCCATCCGACTCGCCCGCGGCTTCACCGGCCGGGAGAAGTTCATCAAATTCGACGGCAACTACCACGGTCACAGTGACGCCCTGCTCGTGGCAGCCGGCAGCGGCCTTCTCACGCTCGGCATCCCGAGCACGCCCGGCGTCACGAAGGGCGCCGCAGCCGACACTGTGGTGCTGCCCTACAACGATCTGGATGCGGTAGCGGCGGCTCTTGCGGCCGAGGGCGGTGAGGTCGCCGCGATCATCGTCGAGCCGGTGGCCGGCAACATGGGCGTCGTTCCCCCCGCCGACGGCTTCCTCCAGGGTCTTCGCGACCTGTGCGACAGGTACGGCGTCGTGCTCATCTTCGATGAGGTCATCACGGGATTCCGGGTGGCGCTCGGCGGGGCGCAGGAGCGCTACGGCGTCACGCCGGACCTCACCACGCTCGGCAAGATCATCGGCGGCGGCTTCCCGGTGGGCGCCTTCGGCGGCAAGCGGGAGATCATGGAGCGCCTCGCTCCGGTGGGTCCCGTCTATCAGGCGGGCACGCTCTCCGGCAATCCGATCGCTATGGTCGCGGGCCTCGCGCTTCTCGCCGAGCTCTCCAAGCCCGGCGTCTACGAGGAGCTTGAACGCAAGGGTGCGCGGCTTGAGACGGGTCTGCGAGCCGCGGTTGAGGCGGCGGGCATCGATGCGTACCTCACCCGCGTGGGCTCGATGGCGTGCATGTTCTTCACCGCCGAGGAGGTCAGGGACTGGACGTCGGCTGCCACGAGCGACACCGAGCGCTACGCGGCGTACTTCCGTGGCATGCTCGAGCGCGGAATCACGCTCGCACCGAGCCAGTTCGAGGCGACGTTCGTGGGTCTGGCGCACACCGACGACGACATCGATGCGATGACCGAGGCCGCTGCCGAGGTGTTTTCCGCGCTGTAGGAGTATGCTCTGTGGCGGCCGTCGCTGACCGAAGCGGCGCTCGAAGTAGGGGAGGCATTGGGGCATGAAGGCGATCATCCCTGCCGCGGGTCTGGGCACGCGCTTTCTTCCGGCAACGAAGGAGCAGCCGAAGGAGATGCTGCCCGTCCTGTCCAAGCCTGTGATCCAGTACGTGGTCGAGGAGGCCGTGTCGGCCGGCGTCGACGACGTGCTCGTGATCACCGGACGGGGGAAGCGTGCGATACAGTACCACTTCGACCGCTCGCTCGAGCTCGAGGACCTGCTCGAGCGCTCAAGCAACACCGATAAGCTCCGCCAGATCCGTGCGATACCGGACCTCGCCAACGTGTTCTACGTGCGGCAGGGACGCCCGAGGGGTCTCGGCCACGCGGTGATGTGCGGCGCGCCCCACACTGGCGGCGAATCCTTCTACGTCATGCTCGGCGACGTGCTCGTGCCGCACAACGACTGCCTGCCGCGCCTGCAGGCCGTGCACGAGCGGTTCGGCGGGTCGGTGCTGGCGGTGCAGCCAGTGGAGCGCCAGTACGTGAGCCGCTACGGCATCATCGGCGGCCATGAGATCGAGCCCGGGGTGTGGAAGGTCACCGACCTGGTCGAGAAGCCGCCCATCAACGAGTCGCCTTCGAACCTGTCGATCTTCGGGCGATACCTGCTGACGCCGGAGATCATGCGCATCCTCCCGCGCGTGGAGGCGGGCCGCGGAGGCGAGATACAGCTGACCGACGCGCTGAAGCAGTTGCTGCGCACGGAGGACATCTATGCAGTGGTAATGGACTGCGTGGGCTACGACACCGGTAACGTGCTGTCGTGGCTGGAGGCGAACATCTCGCTCGCGCTGGATACCGAGGAGTTGGGGCACCAGCTGCGTGAGAGCATCACCCGCCTCCTGAAGTAGCATCCTCACCCCTCACGGCACCGACGCCCACGTGCGGTGATCTTCCCGCTCGTCGCCGCTTGTGCCGTTCATGTCACGTTATAGTTCCCGTCGGCATGCCTTCTGGCCGCGGCGCTCTCAAGTGTGTCCCGGCGCGTGCCGAAGCAGGCTGTGACAGCCCGACCCATGCAGCCTGACAGGGGACACATGACACGGCATCTGCTCATGTTGCGCCGGATGCGTCGCCTGATCGCCCTCCCGCTGGCCTGCGCGCTCGTCTCGAGCGCCGTGGCCGCGGTAGGCCCCGCGCCGCTGCTTGCCGAGGCGTCCGGCACGACCTGGACGGCTGATACGACGGCACGGTCGGAGGCGGACGTACGCGCGGCGTGGGAGAAGTTCAAGCCCTCGTACTCGGGCTCGGCTTACACGCTCAACCCGAGCACCGTTCACCCCTACGCCGCCGGCGACCTCGCGGCCGGTTTCCGGACCGACGGTCTCGGTATCATCAACTTCGCGCGCTACCTCGTGGGGCTGCCTTCTGACGTGACGCTGAAGCCTGAGTGGGACGCCGATGGCCAGCACGGGGCGGTGCTTCTCAAAGCGATCCAATTCTCGCACTACCCTACGCCCAAGCCCGCGGACATGGACCAGATCTTCTACGACCGCGGGTACCGCGCTACGAGCAGGGGCAACATCGGCTCGGGTTATACCGATAGCGAGAGCTTCCAGAAGGCCTGTCTCGACGACTCCGACTCGAGAAACATCACCAGTGTGGGACACCGGCGCTGGCTGCTGAACCCACGCATGCTCTACACCGGCATCGGCTTCGTCGAGAACCGGCACACCACCTACGCGATCGACCACTCGCGGCCCGCCACGGCTGTGGACTATTCGTACATCGCCTGGCCATCGGCAGGCCTCTTCCCGGTGGAGTTCTGCGGCAACCGCACCCCGTGGTCGATCACGCTCAACCCGGCCAGGTACGATTGGGATGCGACGGGTCACACGGTCATCCTCCGCCGCGTCTCGGACGGCCGGACCTGGATGCTCGACGCCTCGGACACCAACAAATCGGGCGAGTACTTCGGTGTGGACTTCGGAGGTTACGGCGTGGCCAACGCCTTCATCTTCCGGCCGGACCCGGCTACCGTAAGCTACAGCCCCGGCGACCGATATGACGTGACGCTCTCAGGCGGCATCTATGCCAAGGGGACGCGCACGCCGGTCACGGTGGCGTTCCGCACGACGTTCATGTCGCTCGCGGGAGCCGCCGGGCCGTCGCCCAGCCCCGATCCGGCGCCGGCCCCGACATCTTCGACCACGCCCGTGTACCGCTTCTACAACAAGGCGAACGGAAGCCACTTCTACACCGCATCGACCGCCGAGCGCGACACCGTCAAGGCCAAGTACAGCGCGACGTACCAGTATGAGGGCGTGGCCTACAGCCTCAACCCGGCGAACCCGGCCAACAGCGAGCCCCTGCACCGCTTCTACAACAAGGCGAACGGCAGCCACTTCTACACGGCGTCGGTCACCGAGCGGGACGCGGTCATCGCCAAGTGGCCGGCGACATACGCGTACGAGGGGCCGGCGTACAAGGTGTCGCTCACGCCCGTGGGCACGCCCATGTACCGCTTCTACAACAAGGCGAACGGAAGCCACTTCTACACGGCTTCCGCAGCCGAGCGCGACACGGTGAAGGCCACCCTCGGCCATATTTTCAGGTACGAAGGGTCCGCGTTCTATCTTGCTCAGTGAACGCCGAGGATGCGCCGCCGTGCTCTCCTCAGCAGTGAGCGCATGATCCGGGGCACCAGGCGGACCAGCCCGGTGATCCGCTGTCGTCTGATCCGCGCGGCACGCTCCGTGTGGCCGTCGAGGTACGCTCCCGACTCGTGGATATCCCGAAGCCGCTCGAAGGGTTCGATGCGCATCGCGCTGGTCCGGCGCTCGGCCATGGCCGAGGCGGCTCTCGCGCCGATGGCAGCGCGGAGCGCGGGATCGTCGGCCAGCCGGCGCATCCACCGCGCGGCTTCATCAACTCGAGGGTCCGCCCACACCGCCCGGTCGGCCTCTTCGCGATAGCTCACGTGCGTCGCCTCGACGGGGACCATGTCGTAGCCCACCAGACACGAGTCTTCCCGGGTCATGAAGTCCATGTTGCCGGACCAAGCGGTGGCGATGACGGGCTTGCCGAGCGACATCATCTCCATGAGGATCAGGCCGAGCCCCTCAGCGCGGTGCAGCGACACGAAGACGTCGCAGCTGGCGTAGAGCGAAAGCACGTCGGCGTACGACATGGTCTCGTCGACCAGCAGGATCGCGGGGTTGGCATCCGCTCGCTCGCGCAGCCGCTTGAGGAGCGGGAGGGCGTGATCCCACAGATCCGCGTTGTTGACCTTTACCACAAGAGCCGCGGTGCCCTGCTGGGGGAACGCTTCCTCGAACGCGTCGATGGCGCTCCACGGGTTCTTGCGGTGGATGTCGCTAGCCATGTCGAACGCCGAGAGGAAGACCGTCGTGTCCTCGGGTATGCCGAAGCGCGCCCGGTCCGGTGCTGTTCCGGCCGGCACCTCGACAGCCTGCGGGTAGTGCACGACGCGGGTTCCGGGCAGCTCGCGTTCGATGATGTCGCGGATATACAGGGTTGGGGCGAGCACCACGTCCATGTCTGCGATCGTGCGGCGCCACACATCGGGCAGAGTGGGGAGCTCCCAGAACGGCACGATGACGTTCATGCGCTTGTCGAGTGGCAGGAACAGCCACTCCAGTGGGATGCGGACCTCGAGTTCGGGCGGGTTGAGATGGAAGATGGTGATGCCGTACGGGAGACCCCACGGGGTCTTCACGAGCAGGTCGTCGAAGGTGTGGTCCTGCCCCGAACGGTTGTCGTGGGTATCGACGTCGCGCACCGAGATGGCGTAGCCGTGATCGAGCAGCAGCCGTATCGTCGCGCGACCGGCAACCGCCAGTCCGAAGTTTCCGCTGGCGAACGCGAGCAGGTTGAAGCCGAATTCGTTCCTATCCGGCATCTATAGGTCCTCGCTTCCCCGCAAAGTAGTCGAGCTCGCCACGGAGCAGCGCTGCCGAGTGCCGCGTCTTGCCGCGGACGAGGGCGAGCGTGACGATCTGCCGGTTCAACCAGAACAGCACCCTCGGCATGTCCTTCGGGCGATTGCGGCGGTAGAACAGCAGGCGATTCCGGGCGTCGTATCGGATGCGCGTCGGGCTGGCGTCGGCGCCAAGCGATCCGCCCACCTTGTGCCACACGCGCGAGGAGGGGATGTAGAGGCTCGGGTATCCCGCCGCGCGCGCGCGGTCGCACCAATCCACCTCTTCCCAGTACAGGAAGTACTCCTCGGCCATGAGCCCTATGGAGCGCACTACCTCCACCGAGGTGAGCAGGCTGCAGCCGGTCACGTAGTCCACGTGGGCGACTTCGTCGTACGCGCCCCTGTCCACCTCGTCCATGCCCCGGTGGAACGTGGTGCCGTCGTGACGGGGCTTGATCACGCCACCCGCGAACCACAGCACTTCAGGCCGGTCGTGATAGTAGACTTTGGAGCCGACCATACCCGCCTCGGGGTGCTCCTGCGCGGCGGAGACGAGCTCGCGAAGCGCTGCCGGGTCGACGACCGTGTCGTTGTTGAGCAGCCAGACGTACTTGGCGCCGGCATCGATAGCATGTCTGATGCCGAGGTTGTTGCCGCCGGCAAACCCCAGATTCCTCTCGGCGAGCAGCACCTCGACACGCTCCTCGGCCGAGAATCGGTCGCGCAGGCGCGCGCCGGACCCGTCCGCGGAGCAGTTGTCCACTATTACGAGACGGAAGGGGTCGTAGTCGAGCGCGAAGCACGACTCGACGCACGCAGCGGTGTCGTCGTAGCCGTTCCAGTTCACGAGGATCACACAGACGAGGGGAGCCACTCTTGGACGGTCCTCGGGTGCATTGACGCGCGGGCGGGTCAGCACCGAAGTGTAACACTCGGCCCACGGCTCCCCGCACAGTCCAGCTGCAACGCGTGCTCTGCTGGTATCCTAGTCACGCACTTGCCGTAGGTACGTCACGAAGCGACAGGACATCGATGAAAGCGCTCATCCTCGCCGGCGGGCAGGGAACTCGCCTGCGCCCCATCACGTTCACGCGAGCCAAGCAGCTCGTCCCCGTTGCGAACAAGCCG
>JAJZRZ010000038.1 GCA_021850085.1 Actinomycetes bacterium
TGGTGTGTTCGTGGGCAGCGGGGTCTTCAAGAGCGGCGACCCCTCCAAGCGGGCCAAGGCCATCGTCGAGGCCACCACCCACTTCAACGACCCGGATATCATCGCTCGCGTCTCGCGCGATCTTGGCGAGGCGATGGTGGGAATCAACATCTCCGACATCCCTGATGCCGAGCGGATGCAGGAGCGGGGCTGGTAGAAGTGCGGATCGGCGTCCTCGCGCTGCAGGGCGCGTTTCGCGAGCACATGCTGGATCTCGAGGCGCTCGGGGCCTCGGCTGTGGCTGTGCGCCTCCCGTCACAGCTCGACGATCTCCGCGGCCTGATCATACCCGGTGGTGAGTCCACGGCCATAGCCAAACTGATGCGCACGTACGGGTTCTACGATCCGATCCGCCTGCGGCATCTCGACGGCATGGCTGTCTGGGGAACGTGTGCGGGTGCGATCTTGATGGCCGACCGGATCGCGGACGCGCGACCGGACCAGGAACCCTTGGGTCTGATGCGCATGCTGGTCCGACGCAACGCTTTCGGGCGTCAGGTGGACTCCTTCGAGGCGTCGCTTGGCTTCGACGGCTTTGAGTCGCCGTTCCCCGGCGTGTTCATCCGGGCTCCGCAGATCGAGCGGATCGCCGAGGGTGTCACGGTGCTCGCCCGGCACGCGGGCCAGCCGGTGGCGGCCCGGCAGGGCGATCTGCTCGCCACCACGTTCCATCCCGAGCTCACCGGTGATCCGCGTATACACCGGTACTTCCTCGATCACGTCGTTGGCGCGCGGTAGGAGAAGCTGCATGTCCGGACACTCGAAATGGGCCACCACCAAGCATCGCAAGGCGGCGGTCGACGCGAAGCGCGCGGTTCTGTTCTCGAAGCTTTCGCGGATCATCACGGTGGCGGCCAAGGCAGGCGGCGACCCCAATCCTGAGAACAATGCAGCTCTAGCGGCCGCCATCGCCAAGGCGAAGTCGTATTCGCTGCCGAAGGACAAGATCGAGACGGCCATCAGTAAGGCGTTCGGTGCGGGAGCCGATTCGGCGGCCTACGAAGAGGTCGTTTACGAGGGCTACGGCCCTGTCGGCGTGGCGCTTTACGTTGAGGCGCTCACGGACAACCGCAATCGCACCGCCGCTGACGTGCGCGCGGCCTTCACACGCGCGGGCGGGAACCTCGGCGCGACCGGGTCGGTGGCGTTCCAGTTCGAGCGCAAGGGCCAGATCGTGGTGGACCGCTCCGGCGCGCCTGACGCGGACGAGACCATGCTGCTCGTGGCCGACGTCGGCGGTGAGGACATGGAGGCCGGTGAGGACGCCTACGTGGTGTATACGGCACCGGCCGAGGTTATGGCGGTCAAGGCCGCGCTCGAAGAGGCCGGTGTGCCCGTGAAGGGCGCTGAGCTCGTGATGGAGCCGGTGACCACGACGGCGGTTACGGTGGAGGATGCCAAGAGGGTGCTCCGGCTCATCGACCGGCTCGAAGAGTCGGACGACATCCAGACCGTCTATCACACGATGGAGCTCACCGACGAGATCGCCGAGGCCCTCGGGGCGTAGCCGCGTGCGCGGACAGCTGCGCGTTGCGCACCTGGCTTCGGCTTTACCACCCCGCCTTCGAAACGCTATCTTGAACATATGTTCGATACACGTTGGCAGGGAGTACCCGTGATCGTGCTCGGCATCGACCCGGGGCTGAAGAACACCGGGTGGGGGGTCATCGAGCAGACCGGAAGCCGCCTGCGTTGTGTGGCCTACGGATGCATCGTGACCCAGAGCGATCGGACGGACGCCGAGCGGCTGGCGACGATCCACGATGGGATGGCCGCCGTGGTGCAGCGGTTCGCGCCCCAAGAGGCGGCTGTCGAGAGCGTCTTCTTCTCCTCCAATGCCAAGACCGCGTTCGCCACCGGGCAGGCGCGAGGCGTCGCCCTGCTCGCGGCGGCGGGCCTCACGATCGGCGAGTACGGCCCCGGAGAGGTCAAGCTGGCCCTCGTGGGCACGGGTGATGCGGACAAGCGCCAGGTGCAGTACATGGTGCGCACCATCCTGCGCCTGCCGCGCGACCCCGAGCCCGACCACGCCGCCGACGCGCTGGCTGCGGCGATATGCCACGCTCACCGGCGCTCCTGGTGTGTCCCGAAGGTTGGAGAGCGCAGATGATAGCGCAGGTGACCGGTCGCCTCGTGGGTAAGTCCGCGACGTCGTGCATCGTCGAAGCGGGCGGTATCGGGCTGCGGCTGTGGATGTCGACGAGCTCCCTGTCCCGCCTGCCCGCCGAAGGGGACCAGGTGACCGTCCACACCTATCTTCACGTCCGCGAGGACGAACTGTCGCTCTTCGGCTTCGAGAGCCTCGAGGAGCAGGACCTGTTCGAAAAGCTCATCACGGTGAGCGGCGTGGGGCCGAAGGTGGCGCTTTCGGCGCTTTCGGCCATGCCGCCAACCGACATCGCCGCGGCCATCGCCCGGGAGGACGATGCGCTGATCGCCACCGTTCCCGGTATCGGCAAAAAGACGGCGCAACGATTGATAATCGAGCTGAAGGACAAGGTGGGGATCGACTCCCCACCGGCGCATAAGCCGGGTACCGCGGGCGCCGGCGCACAGGTGACCGCCGCTCTCGTGTCGATGGGTTTCAGCGCGGCGGAAGCCGCCACGGCGCTGAAGGGCTACGAGGGAGCGGACGAGGCCCAGGCGATGCTGCGCCATGCGCTCAGACGGCTGGGAGGCGGCGCATGAGCGGCAGCTGGCACGACGACCCGTACGCCCCGGACGAGGGCGAACGGCTGGTATCGGCCGACTACACCGAGGACGACCTCGAGATCGACCGCTCGTTGCGGCCGAAGCGGCTTGCCGAATACCTGGGCCAGAGCCGGGTGAAGGAGAACCTCGGCGTGCTGATCGACGCGGCGCGCGCTCGCGGCGAGGCGCTCGACCACCTGTTGCTCTCAGGTCCTCCGGGGGTTGGCAAGACCACGCTGGCCGGCGTGGTCGCGTGCGAGCTCGGGGTGCAGATGAAACAGACGAGCGGCCCGGCAATCGAGCGCGCCGGGGACCTCGCGGCGATCCTGACCAACCTCGAGTCGCGTGATGTGCTGTTCATAGACGAGATCCACCGCCTCAACCGAGCGGTCGAAGAAGTTTTGTATCCGGCCATGGAGGACTACAGCATCGACATCGTGATCGGCAAGGGCCCGGCGGCCCGTTCGCTGCGGCTCGACCTGCCGGAGTTCACGCTGATCGGCGCCACGACGCGAACGGGTCTGCTGACGGGCCCGTTGCGCGACCGCTTCGGCATGGCGTTCCGTCTGGAGTACTACTCGGCCGAGGAGCTCACCGAGATAGTCGAGCGTTCCGCCGGCATCCTCGGTGTGGCGGTAACCGCCGATGGCGCGGCCGAGATCGCGCGCCGGGGGCGCGGGACGCCACGGCTCGCGAACCGCCTGCTCAAGCGCGTGCGCGATTACGCGCAGGTGCGCTCCGACGGCCGGATAACCGAAGATCTCGCAGCCGAGGCACTCGCCTTCTTCCAAGTGGACCACCGGGGCTTGGACCGGATGGACCTTGCGATCCTCGAGACGCTCGCCACCACCTTCAGCGGCCGTCCGGTGGGGCTCAACACGCTCTCGGCAGCGGTGGGCGAGGAACCTGACACGCTTGAGGACGTGTACGAGCCCTACCTGCTCCAGCTCGGCTTTCTCGCACGCACGCCCAAGGGCCGCCAGGCGACGCCGCGTGCCTATGAACATCTGGGGCTGCAGGCGCCCCCGGAGGTCCCAAGGCAAGACGGGCTTTTCTAGGGGGCGCCCCGCACCGGTCTTCGCGCGGTACACTGCACCTGATGTCATGGCGTGATCCCACGACGGGGTGCGCGTCTGTTTTCGCCGCCGGTCACTGGAGGGACCATGTCGCACGCACCCGTGTTGCAGCGAGAAGCGATGGTGCTCGTCCTGGTGGACATGCAAGATCGGCTCGCCGGCGTGATGCCGCGCAGGGACAGCACCGTGTCGGCCGCTGTGATGTTGGCGCGTGCCGCGCGGACGCTGGACGTGCCCCTGATCGTCACGCGCCAGTATCCGAAGGGCCTCGGCGATACGGTTCCCGAGCTCCTCGACGTGCTCGAGTCGGAGTCGACGGTGGACAAAGTCGCGTTCTCCTGCGCCGCCGACGTCGGCTTCGTGGATCGCCTCGAGGCCATCGGCAAGCGGCAGGTGGTCCTCGCCGGCATGGAGACGCACATCTGCATCGCGCAGACCGCACTCGGCTTGCATGCCGAGGGCTATGACGTGCACGTGGCGGCCGATGCGACGTGCTCGAGACGCGACCACGACCATGCTGTCGCACTCGATCGCCTGAGGTCCGCGGGTGTCGTGGTGACGGTCGCCGAGTCGGTCATCTACGAGGCGCTCGGCCGTGCGGGTACGGCGGAGTTCAAGGCAGTCCTGAACGCGGTCAAGGCGCACACGCCCGGCGAGTGACCGTGAGGCACCACCTCGGTTACACTGTCGGGGCATTTTCCGGTCCGACCGAGGGAGACGGTGCGGTGGCCACGATCATCGACGGCACGGCGGTGGCGGCAACGATCCGGCAGCGTGCAGCGGCGCGGACGGCGGAACTGCGCGAGCGGGGCATCGAGCCGTGCCTTGCGGTCGTGCTCGTGGGAGACGACCCCGCCTCCGCGGCGTACGTGCGGATGAAGGAGCGCGATTGCGCCGAGGTCGGGATCGTGAGCCTCGACCACCGGCTTCCCGCTGAGACCTCACAGCAAGAGATCGACCGCCTCATCGACTCGCTGAACGACGACCCTCGCGTGCACGGGATCCTCGTCCAGATGCCGTTGCCCCGGCACCTGGACGCCGAGCGTGTCATCGAGCGGATCTCGCCCACGAAAGACGTGGACGGCTTCCATCCGGAGAACCTCGGGCTTCTCGTGCGCGGCCTCCCGGGTTTCCGCGCCTGCACGCCGGCCGGCGTGATGGAGATGCTCGGGGCCTACGGGATCGATCCGTCGGGTATGCGGGCGGTCGTGGTAGGCCGCTCGACCATAGTCGGCAAGCCGATGGCGCTGCTGCTTCTCGAGGCGAATGCGACCGTGACGGTGTGCCACTCGCGCACGCGTGACCTCCCGGCGGTGTGCCGGGAGGCGGACCTGCTCGTGGCGGCGATCGGCAGGGCGCGCATGATCGACGCCACCTACGTCAAGCCCGGAGCCGTGGTCATCGATGTCGGCATCAACCGGACGGACCATGGCCTGGCAGGAGACGTGGACTTCGACAGCGTCGAGCCTGTGGCCTCCGCGATCACGCCCGTTCCCGGCGGCGTGGGGCCCATGACCCGCGCGATACTCATGGCCAATACGATCGCGGCTGCCGAGGCCGTAGCCTAGCCGCTGCGCTACAATCGCCCCTGCGCGTCGAACTTGCGGAGGTTCACACGGTGCTCAGGTTCTCACGGCTCTTCACGCTCGTGCTTGTGCTCATCACCACCATGCCCGCTGCCGCGTCGGCAGCGGCGGTGCGCGAGTATCAGCTGCAGTTCGCTCCCGTCGCCCGTACCGGCGGCGCTCTAGCGATCGTGAGCGCGCTGCTCGACCCGCAGGAGAGCCTGCCCGCCTCGGTCACGGTCCCCGTGCCGGCCGGCTCGACCCTGCTGTGGATCGGCGAGATCCTCGGGGGGGATCCCTCGGCCGATCTCGCACGCGAGTTCACTGTCGAGCGTGTGGGCGACATGGATGTCTACAGTCTCACCCTCGAGCAGACGTACACCGCACAGGCCGAGATACAGCTCCCCGCTCCCGCGTCGAGCGGCGCGGACATGCGCTCCGAGCTGACGTGGACGAACCCGGGCGCGGAAGTGCTGTTCACCTGCGCCGTGATCGTCGAGCCGGGGGGTATCGATGTGGAGACCAGCCCCGAACTCGCCGGTGTGGTCCGGACCAACGCCGCCGGCGAATCGCTCTACCCGCTCGCAGGCCGGCGCCTGGCCCAAGGCGAAGCGTACGAGGTCGCCGTGGAGTGGAAACGTGGAGGCGGAGCGGCTGACCTGCCGGGTGCACCGGGAGCGCTCCAGTGGGTGCTCGGCGCGCTCGTCGCCGCCATCGCGGCGCTGGTCCTCGTGATCGTGTGGGAGAACACGAGGCATCGCCGCGGCATCGCCGCGGACGAATGACGTGACGACCGCCTTCGTCGTCGCTTTCCTGCTCGTCGCGCTCGCCGAGTTCGGCGACAAGAGCCAGCTGCTCCTGCTCACCTTCGCGGCTCGGTACAAGCCCCTGAAGGTCGTGCTAGGGACCGCGATAGCGGTGTTCCTGCTGCAGGGCGTCTCGGTCGCCGTGGGGAGCGCCGTCGGCGCCCTTGTGCCGCAGCGGCTTGTCGCGGTGGTCGCAGGAGCACTGTTCGTCGGCTTCGGCGTGGCCACGTGGCGTTCGGCGGGCGACGGCGAGGACGGGGAGGAACCCGTGCGCTCCACCCGCTTCGGCCCCGTGCTCACCGTGGCGGCGGCGCTGCTGCTCGCCGAATTCGGCGACAAGACGCAGCTGATGACGATTTCGATCGCAGCCGATCCAGCTGCTGCGCTGCGCGCGTTGGGCTCGGTGGCCGAGGGGATCGACACGCCCGAAGCGGGCACCTTGGGCACCTCGCTCGGCGTGTGGCTCGGCTCGTCGCTGGGTTTCCTCGCCGCCGACATCGCCGCCATCGTCGTGGGCGCGGTGCTCGGTGCCAAGCTTCCCGCGAGGCTGATCGCGCGCCTGTCCGCCGTCGTGTTCATGGCGTTCGGGCTCGTGACGCTGGCGTCCGCGTTCGTGCTGGTATAGACGTGGCGCTTCGGCGGCCGGACCGAGCGGTACACTGTCCGGCATGAGGATACTGCTGCACGCATGTTGCGGGCCGTGCCTGCTCGAGCCCTACGACGCGCTCGCCGAGTCGGCGCACGTCGCGGTGTGCTATGCGAACCCGAACATCCAGCCACGTGAGGAGTATGAACGCCGGCGCGACACGCTGCTGGCGTACGCGCGTACGCGAAGCATCGAGGTCACCGAGGTGCCGTACGACCCGGAGCGATGGGTTCAGGCCGTGCGCGGGCTCGAGGATGACCGGATGCGGCGCTGTCGCGCCTGCTACCGTCTGCGGCTTGCGATGGTGGCCGAGGAAGCCGCGCACGGCGGGTACGACGCGGTGGCCACGACGCTTTCTGTGAGCCCCTACCAGGACCAGGACGGCATCCGCTCGGCTGGCGAGGAGGCGTGCGCTGAGGCGGGCGTCGCGTTTTTCTTCACCGGCTTCCGGAATCGCTTCCCCGAAGCCACGCGCAGGTCGCGCGAGCTCGGCATGTACCGCCAGAACTACTGCGGGTGCGCGTTCAGCGCCGTTGATGCGGCACAGGAGCGGGCAACCCGGAAGGCGGCGCGCCAGCGGTGATGACCGCCTCCTTCGCCCGGTGCGCTACACTGCTGCCGACGAAGCAGCAGGTGAAGGGGTGTCTCTTGTGAGAACCGACGACTTCGATTACGACCTCCCGAGCGGGCTGATCGCCCAGCATCCCGCCGAGCCCCGAGACGCATGCCGCCTGATGGTCATCGAGCGCTCCAGCGGACTCATAGAGCACCGTTCGTTCCGCGACATCCTTGGATATCTCGAGCGTGGCGACGTGCTGGTGGTCAACAAGACCCGGGTCCTTCCGGCGAGGTTGCGCGGAGCGAAGGACGAAACGGGGGGCGCCGTCGAGGTCCTGCTGCTGCGTCGTCACTACGGCGATACTTGGGGGTGTTTGGTGAAGCCGGGCCGCAGGCTCAGACCGGGCGCGAGGATCGTCTTCGGCGCCGGTGAGATGAGCGGCCTCGTGGTGGACGTGCTCGAGGAATCGGGCGCACGGCTCGTGCAGTTCCACGTCTCGCAAGGAACCTTCCTTGATGTGGTCCGTCGCATCGGTGAGATCCCGCTGCCGCCGTACATCACCGAGCCGCTCCGCGACCCTTCCGAGTATCAGACGGTGTACGCCGCGGAAGAACACAGCGTGGCCGCGCCCACGGCGGGACTGCATTTCACGCCGGAGCTGCTCGAATCCGCTCAGCGGGCGGGAGTGCACATCGCAAGCCTGGAGCTGGACGTGGGCCTGGACACGTTCCGTCCCGTCAGCGCGGATGACCCCGCCAACCACCACATCCACACCGAGCATTATCGGGTGCCGGATCAGGCCGCCGAGGCCGTGAACGACGCCAGGGCTCGCGGTAGCCGTGTGGTGGCGGTGGGGACCACATCGGTGCGGGCGCTCGAGAGCGCGCTCGACGTGCAGTCGGGCATCGTCGAGGCATCCGAGGGGCACACCGACCTGTTCATCCTGCCCGGCTTCAGCTTCGGCGTGGTGGACGCGATGGTCACGAACTTCCACGTCCCACGCTCTACGCTGCTCATGATGGTGAGCGCGTTCGCCGGGCGGGAACTGGTGATGAAGGCGTACGATCTCGCGCGGATGGAGAGGTACCGCTTCCTGTCCTTCGGCGATGCGATGCTCATCTTGTAGCGCGCATGAATCAGCGAACGCGTTCCCACCACGTCCAGTTCGGATTGCCGCCCGCCGGATCTCCGGCAGCGGTGCCCGGCGCGATCGCGAAGCCGTCGTCGATGCCGCCTGGCGTGGGCGCGTATACGTCGACGCCGAGGTCGTCGAAGCCGAAGAGCATGAATACAGGCGCACCGTCCGGGGACTGAGGCCCTGCCATCCCGGCCGGCAGGGATGGCCACTGACCGAACCGGGCGATCGGCACGTCCGACACGAGCGCATAGGCCGCTCGCCCGAAGCCGCGGACCACCGGTGCGAACGCCAGGTACGTGCCGCCGGCATCCCGCACGAAGACCGGACCACCGGCGCCGCTGGTGAACGCGGCGTAGGTGCCCGTTGTTCCAGTCCCGAGGTCGGTTGTGACCGTGCCGGCTGTGGCGAGAGCCGAAGGCGCCGGCACGCCGGTCATCACGTGCACGATGCCGTCGTACACGACGTACGGCGGAGCGGCCGGCTGCTCGGCGGCGCGCATCCCCGTCGCGTCCTCGGCCATCATGCTCTCGGGCGCAGCCGACGGCGCCGGCATGTCGTCATCGGCGAGCATCAGCTCCGCAGCCGTGTCCGCGGCTTCGTCGCGCGCGCCGAGCAAGGCCACGCTGCCTGCCGCAAGCGAGATGAGCACGACCACCGCGGCCGACGCGAAGGCGGTGAACCTCGGGGTCCACTCCCAGGCGCCGCGTGCGGCAGCGGGCTCGGCTGCGACGATACCGGGATCGTGCCGTTCCATTGCGCGCCGCACTCGGATCGCCTGCGCGGTCCCTAGGTCCTCCAACTTGGCCAGAAGCTCGGGCGGCGCGTGCGTCGCGCCTGTCTCCTGGACGCGGCGCCCGAGTCGTTCGATCGCGCGGCATCGCGGGCATGCCGCACAGTGTTCGCGCGCGCGGCCAAGCGCGCCAGCGTCGAGGAGCTCGCCATCGAGGGCGGCTGTGACGATCTCAGAGGCTTGCAGGCAGTCCACCGCTCTCACCTTCCTCCGGAGCGAGGAGCAGCGAGGCTAGGGCTCGGCGGGCGCGGAACACGCGCGACTTGACCGTGCCCACCGGGACTCCGAGGGCCTGAGAGGCTTCGGCATACGGCAGCCCGAACAGGGTCACGGCGTTGAATGCGTCCCGGTCTTCCGGGGCGAGCGTTCCCACCGCCTGCTCGAGCGCCCGGCCAAAGACTACGTCGTCGGCGAAGTCCACCGTGGACAGTGGCTCGAGCGTCACGGGGTCCACAGGAGAGGGCGTCCGCTTTCCGGCGCGCACGAGGTCGAGGCAGACGTTGCGAGTAACCCGGTACAGCCACGTGCTCAGCTTCGAGCGGCCATCGAAGTTCGCGATCGTGCGGAACACCTTTATGAACACCTCCTGCGTGGCGTCTTCGGCCGTCTGCGGGTCGCCGAAGAAGCGAAGCGCGTGACCGTAGACGGCGTGGGCGTGCGCACGGGCGGCGCCGACGTGGAGGCGGGCGAGGAGGGCGGCGAGGAAGGCGTCATCGGGGTGCAGGAGATTGATGCCTACTGGCTGCAGCGCCGCGTGGCACGTGCCTACGGCGGTGGGCTGGACCCTGCTCAGGCGCAGGCGCTGGCAGAGGACGTGTTTGTGGCGCTGCAGGCGAGGCGGGGGCAGGGTTGCTGGGGGTGGGCGCAGGGATGCGCCGCAGCCGGCCGCGGGCTGCACTCGCGGCTGTCGCAGCCTGGCGCGTCCCCCACTTTGCCCCCCCCCCCCCCATTCTCAGCTCCCCGACGCGCGCGAGGCTGAGAACCGGCTGGTGGGCCTGCTGGACTTTGAGCGCTTCGAGCTCATCAAGGAGCTGCTGCGCAACCGCGCGCGCCTGGTGTGGTGCACGCGCCTGGCGCGCGCGCAGGACGACGAGGAGCGCGGGCGCATCGAGGCGGAGATGGAGGGCGGCGAGGGCAGCGCTGCGATCCTGGAGGCGCTGCGCGCCGCCGGCGCCAGCGCGCGCGACCGCCAGACCGCCCTCGAGCGCAACATCCGCGCCGAGGCGCGGCGGCTGCGCGAG
>JAJZRZ010000039.1 GCA_021850085.1 Actinomycetes bacterium
GGCACCGTCTTCTCCCAGACCACCCAGGCCGAGTTCGCCACCAACACGCTGTTCCAGACGAGCACGGCCCTCGTGCCGGGCTCGGTTGTGCTGGCGCAGCAGTCGGCGAACGTCTACTTCACCACAGGGACGATCACCACCGCAGATATCGCAACACCCGGGCGCCCCACCGCGTGGGGCACGCTCAGCTGGACCGAGGTCGAGCCGCTGAACACGGCGCTGTCGGTGACCGTGCAGGGCTGGAACGGCACGAGCTGGGTGACCCTCGTCACGGGTGCGACGAGCCCGGTGAGCCTGAGCGGTTATTCTGCGGCCACGTTCACGCGGCTGCGGCTCGTGGGCAACCTGACCACATCGGATGTGGCGAGCACGCCGCGCCTGGACGACTGGATGGTGACCGGGAACTGGGACGATTTCGAGAGTGGATACTATCTCGGCATGACATGGGTGTCTCAAAGCTCGCTCACCTGCGCGAGCTGCCACAACGTGCACTACGCGCAACGCGGCTCGACCACCGCGGCGTGGGACATGGCGCGCGTCTCCTCGCCTTCCAACACGAAGCTCTCCTACACCGGAACCACGACCGCGCTTTGTCTGGAATGCCATGACGGGGCCCCCCCCACCACCTGGGCGAACAACGCCACCACCATCGTGCCGTACAGCGTGGGCTTCCGGGTCTTCGGTGCGGGACAGGCGCCCTTCTTCACGGGCTGGAACAAGAAGACGGCGTCAGGCGCCGAGTTCGTGAACAGCGCGCACGCCACCACCACCGGCCAGAGGGCGCAGTGCAAGAACTGCCACGACCCCCACGCCTCGAACTTCCCGCGTCTGACCGCCTGGACCGCTCCGGCCGGGACCGAGATAGTGGGCGCCTGGACACCGAACCCGGGAGTGCGGGCCAACGAGACCGCGAGCCTCTCGCAGGAGCAGAACCTGTGCTACCAGTGCCATGGCAGCGCCACCGTGGGCAGGACGGCGACGGGTGCGGACGATCTGGCGACACCGTTCGCAGCGCTCTACCGCCATCCGGTCGAGCGGACCGGCGGGGTCAACTACCCCACGACGCACAGCAGCGAAGAGACCGGCGGGGCGCTCGGGGCCACGAACCGCCACGCCGAGTGCGTGGACTGTCACGACCCGCACGCCGCGCGAAGCGGCCTCCACACGCAGGGCAACTCCGCGGCGGGTCCCGCGCTGCAAGGCGCCGTTGGGATCAAGCCGGGTTCGTGGCCCGCGAACTGGACCGCCGTCCCGGCCTCGGCCTGGCAGCCCGAGCGGATGACCGGCGAGACCACGGACTTCGAGGCGTACCTGTGCTTCAAGTGCCACAGCAGCTACTCCGGTCAGCCGTTCACGGTGACGAGCGGGTCGGGCACCTACACCTCGACCGACATGGCCCTGGAGTTCAACCCGTCCAACCAAAGCGAGCACAACGTCCTCGGCCAGCGCATCGTGATGGAGACCGCGTTCACAGTGGGCGGAAACAGCTACTCGTGGTCCAAGCCCACGAACGAGGGTGACTGGCTGACGGCGGCATGGATCGGCCGTGGCGGCGCGAACGCCATGATGACCTGCACGGACTGCCACTCCAACACCACCGCGTCGGCCAAGGGGCCGCACGGCTCGACCGCGCGATGGCTGATCGATCCCGCCTACCCGGTCTCGTACAACCGCTCGGGCGGAGGAGAGAGCAACACGCCTCAGCTGAGCAACAACTCTCCCACCGGGATGAGCCTGACGCGCGGCGGCACGGCGGCGGCCGGCATCATCTGCGAGAAGTGCCACGGGGTCCCCAACTTGGACGTGGTCAATAGAGTCCATAACGATCACAACGACCGCGGCATCGAGGGCGCGTACTGCCGTCACTGCCATGTGGGCATCCCCCACGGGTGGAAGCGGCCGCGACTGATCGGCTACACGACGGACCCCGAGCCTTACCGGACGTGGGGGACGTCGTCGGGGCCGGGCACGGGCAACTACGGGACGGTGCAGATCGCCTTGAAGAACTACACGCCATCGGGCTGGCTGGAGTCCGACTGCTCTGCGGGATGCGCCACCGGCAGGCACCCCAACCAGGCGAACCCGTGGCCCTAGGGGCTCCGGACATTCTTCAGCAGCTTGCGGCGCAGGAGGGGACTGCCATGAACGTGAGCGTGATCACCGACAGCACGTCGTACATCCCGCGGCCACTTCGCGAGCGGTACAGCATCGGCGTGGTGAGCCTGTACTCGGAGCTCGAGGGTGTGACGTACCGGGACGACGCCGAGGACTACAGTGGCTTCTACGCGGCGCTGCGGGCATCCGGGGCGTTCCCCACCACCTCGCAGCCGTCGGTGCAGGATATGGTCGATGTGATGCAGGAGCGGGTGTCCCGCGGAGACGCGGTCGTCGGCGTGTTCATATCGCAGCTGATGAGCGGTACGTACTCCACCGCGCTGCTCGCGAGGGACATGGTCCGCGAAAGTCATCCTGAGGCCACGATCGAGATCGTGGACGGCAAGAGCAACTGCATGGAGCTGGGCTTCGCGGTGCTCGCCGCCGCCCGAAGCGCCCTCGAAGGCGGGAGCGTTGCCGATGTGGTGGCCGCCGCCGAGGAGATGACCGGCAGGACACGGTTCCTGTTCACGCCGCTCACGCTCGAGTACCTGCGTCGTGGCGGCCGCATCGGCAACGCCTCAGCGCTGCTCGGCTCGCTCCTGCAGATCAAGCCGATCCTCACCGTCGTGGACGGCAGGACAGACACGTTCGCCAAGGTCCGTTCCGTCCAGAAGGCGTGGGACATGCTGGCCCAGACGTTCGCGGGCGACATCCGGGACAAGGGCGGTCTTGGCGAGGTCTACGTCCATCACATCGACGATCCCGAGGCGGGCGGCCGTTTTGCCGAGCGCATCGCTCAGGTGGCGGGCCGCCCGGTCGAGATCGTGCCCATCGGTCCGGCCATAGGCTCGCACGTCGGTCCGGGCACGGTGGCTGTCGCCTACTGCACCAACGGTCCCATCAGCTGATGTGCCTCGGCCCGATCAGAGGCCGTGCTCCGCGCAGAAGCGGTCGAGGACCTCGGTGAAGCCGACGGTGTTATCACGCTCCCTGATCCGATAGGTGGCGCGGATCGAGGGTTTGCCGAGGTCGAGCAGCCTTCCCAGGTCCACTGGCGTCGCCACGAGCACGACATCGGCCGGGCAGGCCTGGACGCTGGCTTCAAGATCGGCAAGCTGCTGCGCCGAGTAGCCCATGGCCGGCATGACCTCGGTGAGGTGGGGGTACGACGCCAGTGTCTCGGCGATGCTCCCCGCGGCACACGGCCTCGGGTCCACCAGCGCGGCTGCGCCCGCCTCCTTCGCGGCGATAGCGCCCGCGCCGTACGGCATGCCGCCATGGGTGACGGTGGGGCCGTCCTCGATGACCAGGACGCGCTTACCCTTGAGGGCGTCGGCGTCGTACTCGATGGCCGAGTCCGTCTCGATCACGAGGGCATCCGGGTTATGCGTGCGGGCTGATTCCCGCACTGCGGCGACCATTTCGGGGTCAGCGCTGTCCACCTTGTTCACCACGAGGACATCCGCCCGCAAGAAGTTCGCCTCGCCGGGGTGGTAGGCACGCTCGTGTCCCGCACGGTGCGGGTCGAGCGCCACGATCTCGAGGTCGGGCTTGATGAAGGGCATATCGTTGTTGCCGCCGTCCCACACGATGACGTCGGCTTCCTTCTCGGCCTCGCGCAGGATCCTTTCGTAGTCCACGCCGGCCATCACCACGGCGCCCTCCTCGATGAGCGGCTCGTACTCCTCGCGCTCCTCGATGGTCGCGCCGAGCGCGTCGAGGTCCTCCAGTGAGGCGTATCGCTCGACCGCCATCCGCTCGAGATCGCGGTATGGCATCGGATGACGGATGTCCACCGCGCGGATGCCGCGCTCGCGCAGGAGGCCGAACAGGTGGCGGCTGATGCCGCTCTTGCCCACGCCGGTGCGCACGGCACACACGGAGATGACCGGTTTGGCCGAGGCGATCATGGTGGGCTCGGCGCCCAGCAGCGTGAAGTCGGCCCCGGCGGCGATCACCGCCTGGGCATGGTGCATAACGTACTCGTGGCTGACGTCGCTGTACGCGAAGACGACCTCGTCGATGCGTTCCTGCGCGATGAGGTCCAGCAGCCGGCTCTCCGGGAGGATCGGGATTCCGTCGGGGTAGCGCGGGCCGGCGAGCGCCGGCGGGAACGTCCGCGAGTCGATGCCCGGTATCTGAGTGGCCGTGAACGCCACCACACGCACGGTCTCGTCGTCTCGGTACCTGGTCAGGAAATCGTGGAAATCCCGGCCCGCTGCTCCCATGATCACAATGCGTCTCTCGGACATCGCGACCCCAATCGCTCTATACACAACCGTCGTATGACTATGCAGAAGCGGGCCGAGTCGACGGCGGGAGACCTGGCCCCTATGAGCGTAACGCATCCGGTCGGCACTGCAAACCTGATTCATTCCTGTGTGTCCGGGAGGGCGGCTCCGATTCGCGGCGCAGCCGCTGTGGGCGGGTCTGCCGTCCGTCACCGGGTCTTCGCATCGGCCCCCGGCCCCGGATGTGGCATGATTGCCGGGGGGAACGAATCACCCGACGGAAGGGTGCACGCACCATGGCGGAAGAAGAACACTCGCTCGCGGTCCTGATCGACTTCGAGAACCTCGCGCTGGGGATGGAGCGGCCGGCGGGTCGCACACCTGGTCGCGGAACGCGCGCCCCGGCCGCAGGGTCGGCCAACCACGCGTTCGACATCAAGCTGGTGCTAGAGCGGCTGGTGGAGAAGGGCAAGGTCATCGTCAAGCGCGCGTACGCGGACTGGGGCCGCTTCAACCAGTACCGCGAGGTCATGCATGATTCCGGCATCCAGATGATGGAGATCCCGGAACGCGGCAAGACCGGCAAGAATCATGCGGACATCCAGCTGTGCGTGGATGCGATGGACCTGTGTTACAGCAAAGAGCACATCGACACGTTCGTGATCGTCTCGGGAGACTCGGACTTCACGCCGCTCGTGAGCAAGCTCAAGGAGAATGGCAAGGCCGTCATCGGCCTCGGCATCAAGGACTCGACGAGCGACCTGCTCGCCAGCAGCTGCGACGAGTTCATCTACTACGAGGACATCGTCCGCGGACCGGCCGTCCCCGCCGTCCCGGTGGCGGCGATACCCAAGGCGAAGCGCCCGGCGATGCAGCTGATGATCGAGTCCGTGCAGGCGCTGCAGCGGGAGAACAAAGACGTCATGCTCGCCTCCATGGTCAAGGACACCATGCGGCGCAAGCAGCCGCAGTTCTCCGAGACCAGCTACGGGTACCGCTCGTTCTCGGACTTCCTGCAAGACGCGGAGCGGCTCGGGCTCATCAGCCTGCGGCTGGACCAGCGTTCGGGGACCTGGGTGATCGCGGGGTTCGCGGAAAAGCGATGAGGATCGCGCTGTTCACTGACACTTATCTCCCCGAGGTCAACGGTGCGGTCACGAGTATCGACGCGCACACGCGCGTTCTCGGAGAGCGCGGCCACGAGATGCTCATCATCTGCCCGAAGTACCGCAAGCCGATCCTGCATGTGGTGCCCAACGTCACGATCCACCGTTACCGGAGCTTCAGCCTAACCAGCAACCGGGCGACGAGGCTCGCGCTGCCCTCGATGGCGTCGGTGGCAGCCCGGCTCAACCGGTTCGACCCCGACGTGGTCCATATACATACGCCGTTGTCCATCGGCGTCATCGGGCTTGCGACAGCGCGGATGATGCGGCTGCCGGTCGTTCAGACCTACCACACCTTCATCCCTGACTTCATGCAGTACGTGGAGCTGCACCGTTTGCTCAGGCTCGACGACCTGCAGGACAGGGTCCTGAACTCGATCGTCTTTGAGAAGATGTTCGAATCCGGCCTCTTCCACGGGCTCGCCCGCCTCGAGCAGGGCGGCCGCAAGGCGGTGGAGGAGATCGGCGCGGTCGCCCGCTCGGCGCTGGGCGGGCTTGCCGTCGAGGAACGCGAGGAGCTCTCCGCGCGGCTCGCCTGGCAGTTCACCCGCACCATCTACAACCGCTCGGACCTCGTGCTGACACCATCGCGCACGCTCAGGCGCGAGCTGGAGTCCCACGGTGTGACCGTCCCGGTGGAGTACCTCAGCAACGGACTCGACATCTCGCTCGTGACGCCCAAGCTCTCGTACGCGTCCACCGGCCGGCTGCTCCACGCCGGCAGGCTCGGCCATGAGAAGAACGTCGACGTGGTGATCCGGGCCTTCGCCCGGGTGTCCGAGCGGCTGCCCGGGCATACCCTCGACATCGTCGGCGACGGGCCGGCGCGGCCGGGGCTGCAGCGGCTTGCGTCCTCGCTTGGGATCGCCGAGAGAGTGCACATGCGGGGGTTCATGGATCGCGCGGATCTCGCGCGAGCCTACCGCGAGTACGACGCGTTCATCACAGCCAGCACGATCGAGACGCAGGGGATCGTGCTGCTGGAGGCGATGGCTGCGGGATTGCCCATCGTCGGCGTCGACGCGCTCGCGGTTCCCGAGATCGTGCACGATGGCCGATCGGGCGTGATCGTTCCTCCCGGCGATGAGGGAGCGCTGGCCGACGCACTCGTGCGGCTGCTATCCGATGAGGTCCTGCGCTCCGGGATGGGCGCAGCAGGACGCGAGGACGTGATTCCGCATTCGCTTCCGGTCGTGGTGGACCGGCTCGAGGAGATCTATCGGCGGCTGCTCGTTGACTAGCCGGGGGTGACGGTTATCGCCGCTGTGGGGCACATCTCGGCCGCTTCATGGATGTCCTCGTAGGTCTCGTGAGGCGGCTCAGCGCTGATGACGTGTGCGATGCCGTCCTCCCCGAGCCGGAAGACCTCCGGGCAAGTATCCTCGCACAGACCGCACCCTATGCACAGATCCCGGTCGACGACCGCTTTCATGGATGCGCCTCCTTCAATCCGGCTCGCATGAAGCGACCCTCACTGCGAGTGTCCCCCGAACCGCTTCCTACGACACGCAGGGCTCGTCGCCGACGATGAACTCCCATGTGACGACGTCGAGCCATCTGCCGAACTTGCACCCCACTTCACGGAGCGTGCCGGTCTCGGTGAAGCCGAGCGAGCGCATCATCGCCAGGCTGGCGGCGTTCTCGGTGCAGATCCGCGCCAGGACCGCGTGCAGCCCCGCGCGCGCCGCGGCTTGGAGAAGCGCCACAGACACGGCTCGTCCGACGCCCCTCATCTGGTATCCCTCCTCCACGTACACCGAGACCTCGGCGGTTCGCGCATAAGCCACGCGCTCGGAGTACGGAGACAGGGCGCCCCAGCCGAGGATCGCGGCATCCTCCTCGGCTACGAGCACGGGGTGCTGAGGCAGGCGCTGCGCGAGCCAGCGATGGCGGTCCTCGATGCTCTTGGGCTCCACATCGAAGCTGGCGGTGGAGTTGAGCACTGCGGAATTGTAGATGGCGGTGATCGCCGGTATGTCTTCAGGGGTCGCCGGCCTGATGAGCATGAAGCCTCTTTCGCGGGCGGGATCGGGCACCAGCCTAGCATGACGTGCGCGCGGTTGAGTAGCGAAACCCCGCGGGCACGCTTGCAGCTTGCACGCTTGCGGCGGAATCAACCAGTTCAGCCGTTGCGCGGCCGCGCGAATTCCCCGGGAAGCAGCACGCGCACTCCGCCAACCGTTGTGCCGAGACATGCACCGAAGTGCGTGATGTCGCCAGTGAGGAGCACGTCCGCACCGCTCACGATGGCGGCGAGGAGCACCGGACGATCCTTGGGCGGCAGGCCTGGGTCGGGGTCGATCACGAAATCCGCGGGTTCGGCGGGCAGCAACACGAGCGCGCCGATGAACCGCTCCAGATGCTCGGCGGCTGGCCCCTCCGACACGTTGCGACGCGCCTCGGCAAGCACGTACGGCGAGGCAAGCAGCCGCACGCCGGGGAGCGTCCACAGCGACGCGATGGCCGAGGTGGGCTTGAGCGCCGCCGAGACGAGCACGTTGGCATCGAGGAAGACGCGCTCCACCTAGCGCTCCGGGCGCGCCTGGTGCGGGAGCGCATCCGGGTCGATACCCATGGCGCGCACGGCTGCGACCGCCTCGTCGTACTCGGCGGCAGTGATGGCGTTGTTGAGCAGGAACTCGGCGCGCCGCTGGGGTGTGTAGACCTCCACCTCGTAGGCGCGCACGGGCTTGAGCAGCAGTCCGCCCGCGGACTCCTCCATCACGAGCATCTCGCCCTCGTCCAGGCCGTACCGGCGCCGTGCATCGGCGGGGATGACCACCGTGCCGCGCTTGCCCACACGTATGTACTCGGCCACAGGCATCGCCTCTTTCGATTGACCGCACGGGCGGCTGCTATCAGGGTAGCAGAATATCTGATGTTCAGATATAGCCAGGTCCACGTATGCGCCGCACGCATCCAAATGGACGCATCAATGACGCGTGCCGTACACTGTTGCTTCCGTTTGCGGCATCTGGTGGCAGCTGCCGCCCGCGAATGCCCGCTTCATGCTGTGCCGGCGGCAGTCGGCACGAGGAGGACGTCAGTGAAACAAGAGCTCGCCAAGAACTTCCCCGTCGAGAGCAGTCTCGGCGCTGCGCGCGTGCGCATCGACGACACGACGCTTCGCGACGGCGAGCAGACCGCGGGCGTGGTGTTCGCCAACAAGGAGAAGGTCCGCATCGCGCGCCTGCTCGACGAGATCGGCGTGGACCAGATCGAGGCCGGCATCCCCGCCATGGGCGGAGACGAGCGCGACGTCATCGAAGAGATCGCCCATCTCGGTCTTCGCGCATCGGTTCTCGGCTGGAACAGGGCCAACATCGCCGACATCCGAAGCTCGATCGACTGCGGCGTGGACGCCGTCGCCATCTCTCTCGCCACGTCGGACATCCACATCCAGACCAAGCTCATGAAAGACCGCGCATGGGTCCTCGACACCATCAAGGAGAGCGTCGCGTACGCGAAGGGCCGCGACCCCGATCTGTATGTGTCCGTGAATGCCGAGGACGCCTCGCGCACCGAGATCGGTTTCCTCATCGACTATGCCAAAGCAGCGAAGGCCGAGGGCGCAGACCGCATCCGGTTCTGCGACACCATCGGGCTGATGGAGCCGTTCCGCACCTACGAGGTCGTCAAACACCTCCGGCAGGAGAGCGGGCTTGATGTGGAGATGCACACCCACAACGACTTCGGCATGGCTGTCGCCAACGCGATCGCGGGCGTGCATGCGGGAGCGACATGGGTCAACGTCACCGTCGGCGGGCTTGGCGAGCGTGCGGGCAACGCTGCCCTCGAGGAAGTGGCGATGGCGCTCAAATACATCGAGGGCTTCGACCTTGAGATGGACACCACGCGTTTCCGCGAGGTGTGCGAGTACGTGATGCACGCCGCCGGGCGCCAGATCCCGGTGTGGAAATCGGTCATCGGCACGAACATGTTCGCGCACGAGAGCGGTATCCACGCCGACGGCGTGATCAAGAACCCGAAGACCTACGAGGTGTTCGCGCCCGCCGAGGTGGGTCTGGCGCGGCAGATCGTCATCGGCAAGCACTCGGGTTCCCGCGCGCTCGAGATCAAGTTCGAGGAGTACGGCATCGAGGTCTCCAAGGAGGAGGCCGCCGAGCTGTTGCCGCGGGTCCGCACGATGGCCATCGAGCTCAAGAGGTCGCTGTTCGACAAGGAGCTCATCTACATCTACAACGACTGGAAGGCCGAGAAGAAGAAGTGAGGGGAAAGACGATCGCCGAGAAGATCTTCTCGGCACACTCAGGCACTGACGCGTACGCGGGCGACATCGTCGTCGCGGACGTTGACTTCGTGATGGGCCAGGACGGCACCACGCCGCTCGCCATCCGCGCGCTCGAGAACATGGGCGTGACGAAGGTCTTCGACCCGGCGAAGGTGGCCGTGGTGATGGATCACTCAAGCCCGAGCCCCATCGAGGGCGTCTCGGCGCTGCACACGCTGATGCGCGAGTTCGGCAAGAAGACCGGCGCCAAGGTCTACGACGTGGGCTGCGGCGTCTGCCACCAACTGATCCCCGAGGCGGGTCACGTGGTGCCGGGCGATCTCATGGTTGGCTGCGACTCACACACCTGCACGTACGGCGCGGTGAACGTGTTCTCCACCGGCGTGGGCTCCACCGACGGCGCCGCGGCGATGGCGTCGGGGAAGCTCTGGTTCAAGGTGCCGGACACCATGAAGGTCACGTACGAGGGTGAGCTGCAGCCGGGCGTGTTCAGCAAGGACCTCATCCTCGCGCTGGCGGGCAAGATCGGCGTGGACGGCGCCACGTACATGGCGCTCGAGTTCGACGGCCCCGTCGTTGACGCCCTTTCGGTCGACGCCCGCATGACGATTTCCAACATGGC
>JAJZRZ010000040.1 GCA_021850085.1 Actinomycetes bacterium
ATGCTGCTGCCAGTCACAGATCGAGTCACCGCAGCGTACACAACTTGATGGTACGTTCACACGGCCACAGGCGACAACAGTGCCATCTCGAGAAGTCTGGACACCTTCGTGAGCGCGATGGCAGTCGGCACGCGCGACTCGCCGGGTCGAAGCCGTTGTTGACCGAATGGCTGGTGATGGCCCATCACGCAGGTTAAACCTTCTCTTCGGCCGGAACGACCCATCGTTAACGCATCCTCTCCGACTCGCGCGAACACGAGAGCTGTGACAGACAGTCGCGCACTGCTGTCACTCCGCATCTGTGGCAGGGGACGACCGGCACTCCCTTTTGCCTGGCCAGCTTGTACACCTCTCTTGCAGTGGTGTGCGAGATGAGATTGGTCACGAGGATGACGCCGTCGGCTCGGTCGAGCTTGTTTCCAACACCGCGCTTGAGTGAGTTGAAGACTCGTATCTCAAGACCCTCGTGTTCGTGGGCAAGCGCGGCATAGTGGGACGAAAGGCGATCCAGCCCGCCGACTACAGCGACGGTCATCGCTCGAGTCCATCTGGCAGCGGCTGCACATGCACCGCGGTTGCAATATCATATGGCAGCGTCACGACTCGCTCTCCATCAAGCTGCAGCTCCACGTAGCGCGGCTCGTGGACTGGATATCGAGCGAGCACACGTGCATATCGTCCTTGGGTGACGCCAACCGCTTGATAGGGTTCATGACTGCGGCCGTCGGATGAGCCCATGAAGCTGATGCGGCAACCAACCTGAACTGGCATATCAATGAGTAACATCTTCACCCCTCCCTTTGCGCTGCCCGAATCGCCTTCATACAGAAGTTAGCCTATACGAATCTCCGGCCTTAGTCCAGACAAAGTACACGCGATGTCTCAGCCGGGGCACACACGCATCGCTGAGGACGGAGCTGCGCGCGATGAGCATGACGCCGAGGAAGCCGAGCTCTACGGACTCCGCCAGGCGATCTCCCGGCGAGCCGCCGGAGTGATCTACTCGCACGCCCTGCTCGCGCGTTACTCATCGACCATGGAGCTGCCCCGTGCACACGCGGGCGCATCCCCCTCACACCAACGGCAAGGCGAAGTGCTCAACTCGGTTGATGCTCAACAGCTGGACGCACCGCAAGACCCTGCGTAAACAACGAGGAGAGCGCCGGCAGGCGCTCTCCTCGGCTGAATCTTCGACCAAGACCACAGCCAATCGCATGGCTGCTTCGGTGGCCCGTCGTCGATCCTGAGGACATCCCGACGCAACAAGTCTGGCAGTACGGCTAGAGGCGGCGGAAGAGCGCGACCACCTTGCCGAGGACCGCGAAATCCACATACCCGTCGGCGTAGATCGGTTCCATGGTGACGTTCTCAGGCTGCAGTCGGATTCTTTCGCCTTCGCGGAAGAAGCGCTTCACGGTGGCCTCCTCGTCGATCATCGCCACCACGATGTCCCCGTTGGTGGCATCGCGCTGTTGACGGACCACAGCGTAGTCGCCGTCGAGGATGCCCGCATCTATCATGCTCTCACCTTTGACCCGCAGGACGAACGTATCCTCGCCGGCGAACGAGGCGGGGAGGGGGAGCGTGGCCTCGATGTTCTCCGCCGCGAGTATCGGCGCTCCTGCCGCCACTTGTCCGACGAGCGGCACGGCTTGGACGCTTTCGTAGTCAATGCCGCGCTCCGTGTCCCGATAGTCGAGCACCTCAAGCGCTCGCGGCTTTGACGGGTCACGACGCAAGAGCCCCTTCACCTCGAGCGCCGCCAAGTGGGAGTGCACAGTGGATGAGGACGACAGTCCCACCGCCTCGCCGATTTCTCTGACGGACGGCGGAAAGCCGCGACGATGTATCTCCGCCCGGACGAAATCCAATATCTCGCGCTGTCGCGCTGTAAGTTCGCGCCTGTAGGCCATCAGATACCCCCTGCCGCCGGACGTGCGCCGTCCATCGAGTTTACGCCACGAGAGACGGTCCTGCAAACACATGTTCGTGTGCGCCCCTTGCACCCCGAACGCACGTTCGCTATTCTCGATAGCGAACACCTGTTCGTATCGCGTGTGTGACAGCGTGTCAGACCGGGGGAGTAGGGTCGTTCGCGTGCACCCAGCCGAGGAGACGACATGAACGCGTACCGCACCTCGTTCCACGTGAGCCCGCGCCGCCCGCGCACCGCGCGGCATCACGGGCGGCCACAGCCGGCCGTCCACCCGGCCGTGGCCGCGCTGCTGGTAGTCACTGCGACGGTCCTCGTTGCCAGCCTCGCCCTCGAGCCCCCTGCACCGGGTACCTCCTCATGGGCCACGGTTAGTGTTCAACAGGGTGGAACCTTGTGGGGGATCGCCAGATCTCATCCCGTGCCTGGCCTTTCCACCGCGGAGATCATCGAGCTGATCCGCACCGAGAACGGGCTTGACTCCAGCAGGCTGTACGCAGGCCAATCGCTGCGAGTGCCGAGCACTGCGGCCGAGACCATGGCACTCGCCAGGCGCTGATCTTTGTTTCCGCAGGCCGGAGCCCAGATCGCCCATCACTGGACGCCCACATTCGCGGTTGTCGCCCCATATCTTGTGTGCTAGGCTTTCTTCAGTCCTAGATATGGGGGATATGCCGATGAAATGTCCGTTCTGCGGCCATAACGAGACGAGGGTCGTCGATTCACGCGACTCGGAAGCCCAGGACGCGATCAGGCGACGTCGCGAATGCCTCGACTGCGCGAAACGTTTCACCACCTACGAGCGACGTGAGGAGATGCCGCTCATGGTGCGAAAGAAAGATGGGGCAACAGAACCGTTCGACCGCGGCAAGCTGCTGCGCGGCCTGGTCGTAGCCACAGCGAAACGACCAGTGCAACCCTCGATGCTCGAAGGTCTGATCGACGACATCGAGTCGGAACTGCACAACGCCATGCAGTACGAAATACCGGCCAAGCAACTGGGCGATATGGTTCTTCGGCGGTTGCTCGAGCTGGACAAGGTAGCCTACATCCGGTTCGCATCCGTGTACAAGGAGTTCAATGACCTCGACAGCTTCACCTCGGAGCTGAAGAAGCTGGGCTGAAGCTCAAGATGGCGCTCACGACGTAGAGGCGGATGCATGGAAGTGAAACTCTTCATACGTGAACACTGCCCCGAGTGTCCGGCCGCGATGCGTGCGTGCGAGGGCATTGCGAACCTCTCGGTCTACGATCTGGCTGACCTCCATGGACTCGTCGAAGCGTCGTCTTTGGGCGTGCGCAACACGCCGTCGGTGGTCGTCGTCGACTCCGCAGGACGCGAAGTGGCTGGCTGGCGCGGCGAAACACCTGCGGCGGCCGAGCTGCGCGCGGTATTGGCGAACTGAAACGATGCCCGGCATCCCGCTGAGAATCAAGCGGCTGGACAAAGGGCTTCCGCTTCCTTCATACGCCCACGACAGCGACGCCGGACTTGATCTGTACTCAGCCGAGGACCGCACCCTGGCCCCATTCGAGCGCGCACTGGTGGGGACCGGCATCGCCGTGGCGATTCCGGAAGGTCATGCGGGCTTCGTACAGCCGCGAAGCGGCCTCGCCATCGACAGGGGGCTGTCGTTCGTCAACACGCCTGGCCTGATCGACAGCCACTACCGAGGCGAGGTACGCGTCATCGCCATCAACATGGACCCCGGCGAACATCTGCACATCAGAAGAGGTGCGAAGATCGCCCAGCTCGTGATCCAAGCGGTAGGGACGGCCTCGCTGATCGAGGTCGACGATCTCGATGCGACGCACCGGGGGGAGAACGGCTTTGGCAGCACCGGGGTCTGATACGACCGGTTTCAGCCGTCGTCGCGCGTCTTCACGCCACCGATCCCTTCACATGCCAGTGTTCCTCGCGCGCGTTCGGAAGGGGGGATCGACGAGAGGGAGTGAGGCCTCGTACGCCACCGGCACCCGGCCGGACCTCGGCGCATACCCACAAGGAACTTAGTTGAAAGGCTGATGCGATGGAGAAGTTCTTCAAGTTCAGCGAGCGTGGAACCACTCTGCGAACCGAGATCATCGCAGGAGTGACCACGTTCATGACGATGGCCTACATCATCTTCGTCAACCCGGGGATCCTGTCCTCGATGTTCGGTGAGGCCGCGAGCGAGTGGATTCCCGCGCTCGCGACCGCGACCGCGCTCGGCGCCGCGATCATGTGCGTAGCCATGGGCGTCGTCTCCAACCGCCCGCTGGCGCTCGCCTCGGGAATGGGCCTGAACGCTGTGGTCGCCTTCAGCATCGTCCTCGGTGCCGGAGTGCCTTGGCAGGTCGGGATGGCCGTGGTCTTCGTCGAGGGCATCATCATCTTGTTGCTCGTGCTGACCGGTCTGCGTGAGGCGATCATGAACGCCATCCCGATCAACCTGAAGCGAGCGATCGGCGTGGGCATCGGCCTGTTCATCACATTCATCGGCTTGGTGGCCGGCGGTCTCGTGACAGCCAACCCCGTGACGCTGGTCCAGCTCGGTGACTTCACCAAACCGGCGGTGTGGGTGACCCTGATCGGCCTGGTCGCGATCTTCGCGTTCATGGCGCTCAAGATCAAAGGCGACATCTTGTGGGGCATTCTCGTTGCCGCCTTGGCCGCGCTCATCTTCAAGGTGACCTCGCTTCCGACCGAGATCGTCGCGCCGCTGGACTTCCGCACATTCTTCGCACCGTTCCAGACGCCCGAGGGTACCGACTCGATCGCGCTTCTCCAGGTGTTCACACCGACGCTGCTGCTGTTCGTCTTCGCACTCATGCTCACTGATTTCTTTGACACCATGGGCACCGTTCTCTCGGTCGGTGAGCAGGCTGGCTTCGTGGACGAGCAGGGGCAGGTCCCGGGTGTTCGCGGCATCCTCGCTGTCGACTCCACGGCCGCGGCTGTCGGCGGATTGTTCGGTGCAAGCTCGATCACGACCTACATAGAATCCGCCGCGGGTGTGGCCGAGGGCGGGCGCACCGGCCTGACTCCGATCGTCACGGGTATACTGTTCGCCCTGACGGTCTTCTTCACCCCAGTCATCGCGATGATCGGCGGCTCCGCGTCGATAACCGCCGGTGCTCTGATCGTCGTCGGCTTCCTGATGATGACGAACATCAAAGAGATTCCTTGGACCGACTTCGAGAACGCGTTTCCTGCGTTCCTCACCATCGTCGGCATCCCGCTGACGTACAACATCGCCTATGGAATCGGCCTAGGCTTCATAAGCTACGTGCTGATCAAGCTGCTGAACCGCAAGGCCGACGAGATCCATTGGCTGATGTATGTAGTGAGCGCAGCGTTCGCGCTGGCCTTCGTGCTTCCCAGTATCCAATCCATGATCGGCTAGGGGGCTGGTATGTCGCAAAGGCCAATCGTCCCCACGGACGCGACGCTGCCGCTCCTCCAAGCTGTGCCGCTCGCTTTCCAGCACCTGATGGCGATGTTCGGAGCCACGGTGCTCGTGCCGATCCTCACCGGACTCGACCCCGCTGTCGCGATCATGACGTCCGGTGCCGGCACGATCTTGTACCTCATCGTGACCAAGGGGCGCATTCCGAGCTTTTTGGGGTCGTCGTTCGCTTTCATCGCCCCCATCGCCGCCGTGGCGGGCGTCACCAACGGCGTAGCCGACCCAGCGAAGGTACCCTATGCGCTCGGTGGCCTGGTGGTCGCCGGCTTGGTGTACGTGGTCGTTGCGGGCATCATCAAAGCTTTCGGAACGGGATGGCTGTATCGCGTGCTGCCTCCGGCACTCGTCGGCGCAGTGGTCATCATCATCGGTCTCGGACTGGCCGGGGTCGCCATCAAGATGTCGCTGTTCCCGTTCGCCAACCCTGACAACGGGCTCGACTGGAGCTTGGTGACGGTGGCCGCGATCACCCTCGCCGCATGTATCGCCTTCTCCAGCTACTTCAAGGGCTTCATTTCGACGATACCGATACTGCTCGGCATCATCGTCGGCTACATCGCGGCAATCCCGTTCGGGCTCGTGAACTTCCAGCCGGTGATCGACGCCGCATGGATCGGCCTACCCACGCTCACGATCGCGAAGTTCGAACCCTCGGCCATCATGCTGATCGCGCCGGTGGCTCTGGTGGTCATCATCGAGCACATCGGACACCTGCTGGTCATCAATCAGATCACCGGTAAGGACTTCAACCCGCTGCTCCCGCAGTCGCTCGTAGGCGACGGACTTGCGACATCGCTCTCCGGCTTCGTGGGGGGCACGCCGTCGACCACATACGCCGAGAACATCGGCGTCATGGCAGTCACCCGCATCTATGCGGTACAGCTGTTCTGGCTGGCAGGCGCATTCGCCTTCGTCATCGGTGGATTCGTGCCCAAGCTCGGCGCGCTGATCGGCAGCATCCCAACCCCGGTCATGGGCGGTGTTTCCATCCTGCTCTTCGGCCTGATCGCCGCATCCGGCCTCCGGATGCTTGCGGACAGCGGAATCGACTACGGCCACAGCCGCAACCTGATCCTGTCGAGCGTCGTCTTGGTTCTGGGCATCGGCATGGAGGTCGGCGAGATCAAGATCCCCGTCGGCGAGTACACGATCCCTGGCATGGCTCTGGCGGCGCTGGTTGGCGTCTTGCTCAACCTGATCCTGCCGCCGGAGTCCAAGGGCCTGGCGGTGGATTCGCCAGACTTCAGGGGTGAGCTTCAGGAAGAGGCCGCCGAAGCTTAGCAAGGGCCCACAGACACGCGCCGTCATCGCGGCGTGTGTGGGACATGACGGCCCCGGACTGCGTTCGCCGCAGTCCGGGGCTGCTTCTTGGAGCATCGTCCCACTCGTGTGTGTGCCGAGCACATTCCGCTGCTCCTTGCGGATCTCGCTCGGCACCATGGCCCCGATGCGTTCTTCAGGTGGCGCTCCACGCACGATAATGTATCTTATGGTAAGTCAACCATACGGCGCATTTCGGCGGTGCTCCCCTTGAGCAGGTGGCCTGTCCACGCTCCTCATCTGGGCCTCAGTCGTGGGCCTCAGTCGTGGACCTCAGGGAAGAATGTGGCTTCGAACTCGGACTTGGTCATCTCACGCAGATCTTCCTCGCGATCACGCATCCAGTCATACGCTTCGTGTGTCGCGTCGAATCCAGCGAGCGCGAATGTCACCTCGTCGTCATCAAGCAGCACCGCCTCGACCCGGTGCACCTGCTCGTCCTCGATGACCTCGTTCAAAGGGCGCCGGTACAAGATGTCGTCGCGCCACTCGATCTCCACCTCTCCGGTGGTGTCGACGGTCATGACGCGCAGACGGTAGAAGTCAGAAGCCTTCCCTATGGTCTTGGCCACCCGGCATCCTTCCTACGGTTGTATCAGCTCCGTGTAGCGGCCGCCCGCAGCCACCCACCCTTCGGTACCTTCGGTCGTGCGCACACGGTACCACCCGGCCCGTTCCTCTATGAACACGAGCTGCTGGTCGAGCGCGAGCACAGCGATGATCGCGGCGGAAGTCGATGGTTCGGAGCGCAGGTTCAAGCCATCGCTCAGAACCCTCACGAACGCCTGCGTGTCGCCGGGGGTGCCGGTGGCCTCGACGGTCGATGTGGCACCAAGCTCCCAGCTGCGACGCTCCGACCGGTACTCGGCGGTCGTGGCGATCACGACGACCAAGACCACTACAAGCGCGGTCCATGGTACGACGACACTGATCGCGCGCAACAGCAGATTGCCGCCTGAAGAACCCTCGTCGTGCCCCATGGATGCGCCCCCTGCAGGATCAGATGTAGAGTCCCCCACCGTACACAGCCGGGTCTGTCAGATCGTACACCGCGGACAGCTCGGCGATGTAACCGTCGGCGCGGACGATGGTTGCGCGTGCCTCTGACAGGTCCATTCGCATCAGGGCATCAAGCGCGTCTTCCCCTGACGATGCCCCTACCCTGCCCGCTTGGTCGGCAAGCGCTCCCGCAGCGACGCCCAAGCTGTCCGCCAGCGGCCACAGGCTCTTGGGCAACGGCAGCGCGGCGAGCTCGCCGCGTTCGATCTCCATGCGGTCCCCGATCTCAGCGAACGTGCGACGCTCCTCCGACTCCAGCTCCGCGAACGCGACCATCTCTGCCACCGTGCCGCCACGCAGCGAGATCAGCGTGGACTCGATCGCCTTCACCGATGCGTCGATCGCCTCCCTCCTGCCGAGAAGCCCCACCAGGTATCGACGCACCTGACGGCGCCATGCATGGCGAGCAGCGAAGACGGTTCCGGCTATCGCGGCGGTCGCGGCAACCGCGATAGCGAGGTAGGGCAGCCACTCCTCCAACACGGGGCCTCCTTTGTCACCAATCACATCACTCTCCGGCCGATTACGCACTGAGCCTTGTGTTACGCAAGCTCGATGGTACCGGGTTCCTTGGTCTGCAGGCCCACGGCGGGACACCTTACCTCTGAGGGTCCGTTGTTGTCTGTGGCAAGTATTCCCAGACGGCACTGAATCTCATCATACATCCCTCAACCGGCGGCTCACCACCAGGCGATTCGACGCGTAGCGAGAAGGAGGGCACATCTACGCCGCGTCCTTAGGAGACCTGCGCGAGATCCGGCCCGCATGCATGGCGCAGTCCGTGTGGGCGCCGTTGAGCGCGAGCCTTCCTGAACCGGCCAACGCCTCGCCCCCCTCGTGTCATGTCGATGAGCTCGCTTGCCGGGGGGGTGAGCGCTGAGAGCTCCTCGTGCGGGACAAGACGGACGGGCCGGTCGCTGAGCAGCAGCAGAGCCCTGTCCACATCACCCACGTTCAGCACGACGAACGCGGTGTTCCGGCAAGCCCTCCCGGCCGGTCAGGCAAGTCGATACAGATGATTTCTTCCTCTCTGACCCCGAAACCGGCGCCCTCCAGCACCTCATAGGCGAGCGTGGGCTTGTCCACAACGAGTCGCAGTATGCTGTAGCCGGCTGTCTCCGGGACCGAGAATCCCCGGATGTCGACGCCGGCGTCGCCGAGCTGTCCGGTCACCTCGCTCACGCGACCGGCCTCGTTGGCCATGGAGACCGAGAGTTGGCTGTACTCGCGACGACAGCACCTGCCGCCAGGTCTCGGCGCCGAAGGGCAACCCGTCAGAGGCCGCACCGAGCAGCACGACGTTCGCCGAACAGGGGCTGCCGGCCTCGCAAGCCGAAGCCTCCGCGTCGAGAAGGCTCGTTCCTTCGGCGAGCGGCGTATCCTCGAGATCCTCAGTGACGGACGCCTCCCCGATCAGCACCGGAAGCGAGGCCACAACCCGCCGATCGACCATGAGCCGCCCGGCCGGACGTATGAGATGCACCGCGCGGGCCGCTTCGATCGCCTTGAAGGTGACGAGATGGTCGGCGGCACCGGGATCGGCGATCGGCGAGAACAACGCCCCTCCGAAGCGGAAGACCGTGTTGACAGAGCCGCTGCGCTGAGCCATGCCATGGACCTCCGACCGCTTCACGTCGTGCCCCTCCACGACCGCGACTTTCGCTTGCACGTCACCTGCGAGGATGGTCCCTGCCCGCCTACGCCCGCCAAGACGACGCTCGTCACGCCCGCCGTGCACCTGCGAGCAGGTGAGTTGAAAACTCGTAGCACAGTGAGGGTAGGCACCCGGCCTACTGCATGTTGGCATCGCTTCATGCATCTACAGGATGCACGTCAGAAGCGGGATGCCCCCACGTAGTCTCCCCTGTTCGAAATCCGGGCCGTCAGGGAATCCACGCGAACGACCGCGCCCGTGTAAGGAGCGTGCACGTAGTTGCCGTCACCCACGTACATCCCGACATGATGCACGCGGTTCGCGTCAGCGTCGGTGCCGAAGAACACCAAGTCGCCCGGCTTGAGGAGGTCAAGCCTTTCGCGATCGATGTGCTGCCCAGCGTTGTACTGGCTCTGACTCGTCCGCGGGATGCTGACGCCCACTTGGCGGTAGCAGTACTGCGTGAGCCCTGAGCAGTCGAATCCCGAGGGGGTTGATCCTCCCCAGACATACCGGACACCAAGGAAGTCAAGCGCGACCTCGACCACGGCGGGATGACCCGCTCCCAAAGAGGAGGGATCGCTGGCGGCGCGGTTGTTGACCGCGCTCCGAGCACCCTCGCGAGACGCTCGCGCGGCGGCCTCCGCGGCCAAACGCGCCCGCTCGGCGGCGAGTTGCCGTTGCCGCTCCTGCTCGGCCTCAATGAGCGCTTGGACCTCGGCTTCGAGCTCTCCGACGAAGCGCTGCTGACTGGCGACGTCCGCCTCGATCCGGCTCGCCCGGCCCGCAGCCTCCGCCTGAAGGGCGACCTGCTCCGCCTGGCGCTGCTGCAGCGCTCGTTCACTCTCCTCGACCGCTGCCTTGGCCGCTTTCACGGACGCGACAAGTTCCGCATCGGATCGGCTGATACGTGCGGCGAGGTCCATTC
>JAJZRZ010000041.1 GCA_021850085.1 Actinomycetes bacterium
GCCGTTCAATTTATGCCCAACGGTCGGTTATCGATGGCCGACGGCAAGAATCAGGTATTGCCTCAGTGGAGGCCCTGAGATTATTCTCATCAAGTTTGAGAAGTGTGCGTTGCGTCACACTTGAGGGGGTATCCGGATGCCGATACGAGAGGCATGGTACGACGCGCGTGGCCGGAGGCTGCACCGATGAAACCCAGGCACGGCCATTGGCAGCACGATGAGGGAGCGGTCACGCCGCTGAGTCTTGGCGGGGTGAGAGACCTCATCGTGGAGTGCTTCACCGACACGCATGGTCCACGCTTCGCCGAGACACGCTCGGCGCTTGGCCTTGAGGAGGGTCGGGAAGCCGTACGTTCGAGCGTGCAAGGGATCGTGCGTCTGGCGTACACGATCGCGGGCGGTTCGTACGACCTGCCCACCATCGAGACCACCGTGAGGGTCGTCAATCTGCTGTCGGAGCGGTCGATCGCCTGGGGTGTGCCGGAGGATGATGTATTCGAGCACCACTGCGTCATGATGCGCGTGCTCGGCCAGCTGCTGTTATCGGCCTCCGCCGGAGTGGAGCGCCCGGCAGGTTGACTACCCGTCACCTGCTAGACTGTGTCGCGTGATCATCACCGTCGACCGAATCGCCAAGTCCATCGGAGAACGCGTCCTGTTCGCGGACGCGTTCCTTCGTGTGGGCGTACGCGACCGCGTCGCACTCGTAGGCGCTAACGGCACGGGCAAGACCACGCTGCTCGAAATCATCTCCGGCGACCAGCAGCCGGACAGCGGATCGGTGGTGCGCGCGAAGGGTGTCACCGTCGGATATCTTCGCCAGGAAGCCATCGAGATGGCTGGGCGCACGGTGCTGGACGAGGTGCTCTCGGAGGCTTCAGGCGTGCGAGGACTCGAGCACCGCATCGCGGTGCTCGCCGAGGAGCTCGCCTCGGCCGTGGACGAGGAGGCCGAGGTGCTGCTCTCCGAGTACGGACGGCTCCAGGAGCGCTTCGAGCATCTGGGTGGGTACACCGTGGAGGCCGAGGCGCGCGCGGTGCTCACAGGACTCGGCTTCAAGGAGCAGGACCTCTCCCGCGATGTGGCGGAGCTCTCGGGCGGCTGGCTCATGCGGGTGGCGCTCGCAAAGCTCCTGCTTCTGGAGCCCGATGTTCTGCTGCTTGACGAGCCCACCAACCATCTGGACCTCGAGAGCGTGACATGGCTGGAGGGATTTCTGAGGGGCTACGAGGGCGCTGTGGTGCTCGTGAGCCACGACCGGTCGTTCATGGACGCACTGGCGGACCGTGTGGCCGAGCTCGAGCGTGGGCGGCTGAACGTCTATCACGGCACGTACTCGGAGTACGAAGCGGTCAAGGAGGGTGATCTGGAACGACTCGAGGCCGCCAAGAAGCAGCAGGACCGTTTCGTTGCCCAGCAGGAGCGCTTCATCGAGCGGTTCCGCTACAAGAACACAAAGGCCAAGGCGGTGCAGAGTCGGATAAAGGCGCTCGAGAAGGTGGACCGCATCGAGCTTCCGCAGGCGCGGGAGAAGGTACGCTTCGCGTTCCCTCAGCCCGAGCGGACGGGCTCGGAGGTGATCCGACTCGCGGACGCGAGCAAGGCGTACGGCGACAACATCGTGTATCGCGACCTGTCGCTGACGCTATACCGCGGCGACAAGGTTGCGCTGGTCGGGCCGAACGGTGCAGGAAAGTCCACACTCCTGCGGATGCTTGCCGGCGTGCTCGAGCCGGACGCCGGGCGGCGCACCCTCGGCCACAAGGTCACGGTGGCGTACTTCGCGCAGCACCAGCTCGAAGCGCTCGGCCTGGACAACACGGTGCTTGACGAGCTGCAGCTCGCCGCACCCGCCTGGACCCAAGAGCAGGCGCGTACCCTCCTCGGCGCGTTCCTGTTCCACGGCGACGACGTGAGAAAGCTAGTCAAGGTGCTATCGGGAGGGGAGCGTGCGCGGCTCGCGCTCGCCAAGATGCTTGTGATGCCCGCGTCGCTCCTTTGCTTGGATGAACCTACGAACCATCTCGACATCCAAGGCAGGGATGTACTCGAGACCGCGTTGAGGCAGTACACCGGAACGATCGCGCTCATCACCCACGACCGCCACCTGATCCGCTGCGTGGCCGACCGTATCGCCGATGTGCGCGAGGGGCGAGTGCGTATCTACGAGGGAGACTACGACTACTGGGCGCGCAAGCGGGCGCAGATCGAGGGCGGCGACGACGCACAGGGCGGGGGAGCGCGCGGGAGCATGGCGCGCGCCACGAGTGCACGAGCCAGCAACATGCGGCAGACGCCATCGGCCTCCGCCGAGCGCAAGTCCAAGGAGGCCAAGCGAGCGGAGGCCGCGTCCCGCGATCGGCTCTACCGTGGGACCAAGGACGCGAAGCGGCGGCTGCTCTCCGTCGAGCGGGAGATGGAGAAGGCGGGCACGCGACACGAGGAGCTGCTTGCTGCACTCGGCGACACGACGCTGTACGGGGAAAAGGAGCGCTTTGAAGCCACGATGAACGAGTACACCGAACTGACGCGCCGGATCGGCGAACTGGAGGCCGAATGGATGGATATCTCCGAGCGCATCGAGGCGATAGAATCAGACGGACGGTCAGAGTCGCGGTGAGGGGCTGAAGTCGAGGGGGCCGGTACTTTGTAACAATGTTTACAAAGTCGGACAGCCCTGCTAACGTACCCCACGCCGCCCGCGCGGGTGGTCCCGCAGGTGCCGCAAGGCGGAGCCGTGCTGAGAGGCCTGATGGCGCAAGGTAAGGGGTTCGCGTGACGTCGGCAGACAGCGTCTGGTTCGTCGTGGGGCTCGCCGCAGGCCCTGTCGCCTTCTTAGTGCTGCTCCTCGGCGTCAATGCGGTCCTCGCTCCGAGTCGTCCGTCAGCCCTCAAGAGCAGCCCCTACGAGTGCGGCATCCCGCAGGCCGGGTCTCCTTGGTGCCCGGTGAACATCCGCTTCTCGACGATCGCGCTTCTGTTCGTGATCTTCGACGCCGAGGCGGTGCTGCTGTTCGCGGTGGCCTCCAAGGTGCGCGGTTCATCGGCCGGCGCTGCCGAGGTGGCGGTCTTCACAGGATTCCTGGCCGTCGGCTTGTTCTACGCATGGAGAAAGGGTGCCCTGAAGTGGCAGGCGTAGACGAATTCGCCCGCGCACTCGAGGACACGCCCGGCGGTGGCGTCGTGCTGACGAGCATCGACGCGATCTCGAACTGGGCCCGCGGCCACTCGCTGTGGATCATGCCGATGGGCACTGCCTGTTGCGCGATGGAACTCATCGCGGCCTCGTTCTCCCGCTTCGACTTCGATCGGCATGGCTCCATACCGCGGCCCGACCCGCGCCATACCGACGTGATGGTGGTGGCCGGCACGATCACCAAGAAGATGGCACCCTCGGTGAAGCTGCTGTGGGAGCAGATGCCCGAGCCGAAGTGGTGTGTGGCGATGGGCAATTGCGCCGTCTCGGGCGGCATCTTCCACCACGACACCTATTCCGTGATCCGCGGCGTGGACGAGTTCCTGCCGGTGGACGTGTACATCGCGGGCTGCCCTCCTCGGCCCGAATCGCTGCAAGACGGGTTGCTGCGCCTTCGCGAGAAGGTACGTTCCGAGAGCATCTCGCCGTCGAGGAGGCGCACGGTGGAGGGCCTCTTGCCGCTGCCGGGGGGTGAGAAGCGGTGACCCGGATGACCATCGACGAGCTCCGCGAACACCTGTGCGCCGCATACCCCGATCTGTGCCCCCTGTTCTCGGTGGAGTTCGGCGACGGCGTCCTGCTCGTGGACAGTGCGCGGCTTCGCGAGGCGCTGGAGGACCTCAAGGAGTTGGGCTTCGATAGGCTCGGCATGGTCACCGCGGTGGACTTCGGCGATGAGTTCGAGCTGGTGTACCGCCTGACGTCACGCTCGATGCGCGTGGGGATGTTCGTGAAGGCCCGCGTTCCGCGCTCGATCGCCAGCGTGCGGAGCACTGTTGACCTGTGGCCTTCCGCCGACTGGCAGGAGCGGGAGATCTTCGACCTGTTCGGGATAGTCTTTGAGGCGCACCCCGACCTTCGCCGCATCCTGCTCACGGATGATTGGGTCGGCCATCCGCTGCGCAAGGACTACATCGACGACTCGATCATCAGGAGACCGGACTACCTGTGAGCGCGGAGTGCCGCACAGTGGTGAACGTCGGCCCGTCGCATCCGTCGACACACGGCGTCTGTCGAGTGCTCGTCGAGCTCGACGGAGAAATCGTCAGACGCGCCGAGCCGATCATCGGATACCTGCATCGCGGCATCGAGAAGATGGCCGAGAACCGCTCGTACCTGCAGGTGGTGCCGCTCACCGACAGGCTCGACTACGTCGGCTCCATGTATGCCAACTGGGCGTACTGCCGCGCCGTTGAGCGTCTCGCGGGCATCCGAGTGCCGGAGCGCGCCGAGTACATCCGGGTGATCGTCTGCGAGCTGCAGCGCATCGCCAGCCACATGATGTCCATAGGCTCCACCGGCGCCGACACCGGGGCGTTCACGGCCTTCATGTACGCATTCAACCAGCGCGAGCAGGTGGTGGACCTGTTCGAGGCGCTGTCCGGCTCGCGGCTCACGTACAACTATGTGCGTCCGGGCGGAGTCGGCGCCGACCTGCCCGAAGGGTGGGTGGAGCGCTGCAGAGAGTTCGTCGCGCAGCATCCCGCAGCGATGATGGAGATCGACGACCTGCTCTTTGGCAACGTGATCTGCCGCGCCCGCACCAAAGGGATCGGCGTGCTGACTCCCCACGACGCGATAGGCTGGGGTGCGTCCGGGCCGGTCGCCCGCGGCTCCGGGGTGGACTGGGACTTGCGGCGCGACGACCCATACTCGGTATACCCGCGCCTCGATTTCACGGTTCCGCTCGGCGAGCGTGGCGACTGCTACGACCGCGGACGTGTGCGCCTGTGGGAATGCGTGGAAAGCTGCCGGATCGTCACGCAGGCCCTCGACCAGCTCGAGCCGGGTCCAGTGCAGGCCGAAGGGCTGCCGCGCCTGCTCGCGCCGCGTCCCGGTGATGCGTACGATCACATCGAGAGCGCCCGCGGTTCACTGGGCGTGTACCTCGTGAGCGACGGTTCCGTCCGTCCCTACCGCATGCACGTGCGCTCGCCCGCGTTTGCCAACCTTGCACTGCTACCGATGCTTGCTGAGGGCCACACACTCTCGGATCTCGTGGTGGTTCTCGGATCCCTCGACCCAGTCTTCGGGGAGGTGGACCGGTGAGCTTCGTCTGGGGATTGCTCTACGGCACCGGGGCTGTGATCCTGATCGCTGGCGGCGCGGTGGTGGGCGTGTGGTGGGAGCGTAAGGTCTCGGCGCGCATCCAGCTGCGCTTGGGTCCGCAGCAGCTCGGCCCGGCGGGCTCGCTGCAGATGCTGGCAGACGTACCCAAACTGCTCTTCAAGGAGGACGTCGTTCCCGCTTCGGCTGACCGCCTCCTCTTCAGGTACGCGCCGCTCGCGGTCTTCGCGCCGATCGCGATGTCGTTGGCAGTGATCCCGTTCTGGGCGGGTTGGGCCCCGCTCGATTCTGCCGCGGGGGTACTCTTCTTCCTCGCGGTGCCCTCGATAAGCGTTCTCGGCATCCTGTTCTCTGCGTGGGGGTCGCACAACACGCTCGCCACGCTCGGCGGTGTTCGCGCGGCGGCACAGATGGTGAGCTATGAGGTACCCCGCGCGCTCGCGGTGCTCTCGGTCGTGGTGCTGGGCGGATCGCTTCAGCCCAGCGAGCTCATGGACGCGTGGCGCTGGTGGTGGATCCCGGTGACGCTACTGGGCTTCGGGGTGTACTTCATCGCCTCGATCGCCGAGATGAACCGTGGTCCGTTCGATCTGCCCGAGGCGGAGTCCGAGCTCGTTGCCGGCTACTTCGCGGACTACTCCGGCATCCGCTGGGCGGTCTTCATGATGGCCGAGTATGGCGCGATGATCGCCTCGGCACTCTTCGGCGCGGCGCTGTTCTTCGGCGGCTTCATGTGGTTGCCGGGCGTTGCGGGTCTTGCGGTCCACATCGGGATCGCGGCGCTCATCATCACCGCCGTGATGTGGGTGAAGTGGACCTTCCCGCGCCTTCGGCAAGACCAGCTGATGACGTTCTGCTGGACGGTGCTCACGCCCTTGGCGCTCGTGCAGCTCGTGCTGGCGGTCGTGGTGGCGCTGTGGCTGTGACGCGCGATGCCATCGTGACGCCGCGTTCGGTCACCAACGACTACCCCGGGGGCGTGGCCGGGTTCGTCCAGAAGGCGCGCTCGCTGCTGACGGGAGCCGCCATTACCGCGCGGGCCGCACGCCGGCCGCCGGTGACGGTGCGTTACCCGGCTGAGAAGCTCACCGTGAGTCCGCGTTGGCGCGGCGCGTTGCGACTGCGAGGGTTGCTCGGGCGTGACGGGATCGAGCTGCTCACAGCGCAATCGCCGGCGTACAACTCCGTCATCGATGGGCTGCGTCGTTCCGAGCGCCTGCCCGGATGTGTGGGCAACTGCCCGGCCAACGTGGATGCCCGCGGACAATCCTTCCTCATCGCGGACGACCGCGTCGCCGAGGCATACGAGCTAGTGCGCCAGCGCAACATCATGCCGGGCGTGCTCGGCAGGATATGTCATCACCCGTGCGAGACCGCCTGCCGCCGCAACCATTATGACGAGCCCATCGCGATTCGCCCGTTGCACCGCTTCGCTTACGAGCAGTTCCAGGAGTTTCGTCCCGAGCGCCTTGCGCGGTTCGAGAACACACGCGGCAAGCGCGTGGCCATCATCGGGTCGGGTCCCTCGGGGCTTGCGGCCGCGCTCGACCTCATGCGCCTCGGCTACGGCGTGTCGGTCTACGAGAAGGACGCTGCTGCCGGCGGCGCACTGCGAACCGGCGTGCCAGCGTACCGCCTGCCGCGCGACGTGCTCGCGCGCGAGGTGGCGGACCTGGTCGAGATGGGGATGGAGCTGCATTGCGGCGTGGAGGTGGGGGTGCAGATTCCGCTTGCCGAGCTGATCACCCGATACGACGCCGTGCTGCTCGCGGTAGGCCTGCAGACCAGCCGCATCCTGCCGCTTCCCGGTGCTGAGGCCGAGGGCGTTCGAGGCGCACTCGAGTTCCTCCGGGCCGGCAACGGGACTGGCGAGGCGGGCGTGCAGGGAAAGCGAGTGCTTGTCATCGGCGGTGGCAACGTAGCCGTGGACGTGGCCCGCGTTGCGCTGCGCGTGGGCGCCTCGGAGGTTCGACTCGCATCGCTCGAGTCCTCCGAGGAGGTGCCCGCGCATCCGTGGGAGATCGAAGAGGCGCTCGACGAAGGCGTCATCATGACCTGCTCGGTGGGTCCGGAAGAGGTCCTGGCCGAGGACGGTCGTGTCGTGGGCATGCGGGTGCGCGAGTGCCTGTCGGTCTTCGACGAGACCGGCCGCTTCGCGCCGCAGTTCGGCGAGAGCCTCACCAATATTGCCTGCGACGTGGTGGTGTTCGCCATCGGTCAGTCGGCGGCTCTCGACGCGCTCGCCAGCGACTCGGACGTCAAGGTCACCGAGCAGGGGAGGCTCGTTGTGGACGGCTCGGCCTTCACCACCTCGGCGGAAGGCGTTTTCGCGTGCGGCGAGGTGGTGACCGGACCTGGCAGCGCCATCGGCTCGATCGCGGCCGGCCACGAGGCCGCCATCTCGATCCACCGCCACCTTGAGAGCATCCCGGTCGACGCGTCGGACCGCGTCCGGCGTCCCGTTCCCACCTACGCCAGGTACGCCGAGGTCGACCTGCGGCTCGTGGAGGACCTCCGACGCCGGGCGGTCATGCCCCTCGCCGATGCCGAGGAGCGCGCGCGGGATTTCCGTGAGGTGGAGCTTGGGCTGTCTCGAGATCACGCGATGGCCGAGGCCGCGCGTTGTCTGCGCTGCGAGTCTGAGATCTGCGTGGGGTGCACCTTCTGCGCACGCACATGTCCGGACCTCGCGCTCATGGTTGAGCGCGACGACACGCCGGGCGCGCGGTGCCTGACGCGGTACGAGCTCGACCTCACGCTGTGCAGCTTCTGCGGCTTGTGCGCCGAGCAGTGCCCCACCGGCGCGCTCGTGCACACCGGCCAGTACGAACTCGCGTTCTACAGCAGGGAGTTCATGACCTTCGACGCCGCCGAGATGCTGCGCGACCCCGGCGGTACTCGTGCCACTGGCGCGGATGCGTCTCGGCATGCATCCGAAGGGGGTGCCGCCGAGTGAGCGCCCACGACCTCGCTGTGGCCTCAGCCGCCGCACTCGTGCTGGCGGGGGCCGCAGGCACCGCGCTCGCCCGCAGCGCCACCCGCCTCGTGCTGTCGCTCGGCGCCTTCCTGCTGGGCGTGGCGCTGTGCTTCTTGGCCCTTGGCAGCCCGCTGCTCGCCGCGGCGCAGGTGTTCGTCTACATCGGCGGTGTGCTCGTGCTCGTCCTGTTCGCGCTGATGGTCGTCGGGCGCGGGGACGGGGAGTCGCCCCGCGTCGAGTCGCGACACGATCCCGGTGCCGCTCTTGTGGCGCTCGGGCTGTTCGTCGTGCTCGCCATCGTTACACCGAAGCGTCCGAGCGGCATCGCCCCGCCGGAGATGGTGAGCCCGTTGGCTGTAGCGGACGTGCTTCTCGGCTCCGGCATCGTGGCCTTCGAGCTCGCCGGCGTGCTCTTGTTGGCTGCACTGCTCGCCGTCCTTGTGATCGTGAAGAGCGGTGGCGAGCGATGATCCTCACCGTCGCCTGCGCGGGCGCGTTCGCGCTCGGCGTGTACGCGGTGCTGGTGCGCCGCGAGATCATCGGCATCCTCGCAGGCGCGGAGCTGATGCTCGGGGCTGCCGCGGTCCAGCTTCTGGTCGCAGGCTCTGGGGAATTCGCGGCCGGTGCCTCATCCTTCGGCCTCATCCTGCTCGTGGTGGCGGCAGCCGAGGCGGTGGTGGGGCTCGCACTCATCGTGACCGCGTACCGTCGCGCCAAGCGCTCTCGCATCGAGGAGTTCGGGGAGGTGTCGGGCTGATGCTCCCGTTCCAACTCGTGCCGCTCGTCTCCGCCGCCGCCGCGGTTCTCATCGCCGCGGGAGGTTCGCGCGCCGTACGCTTCAGCCGGTGGCTCACCCTCGCAGGCCCCGTATCGGCCGTGGTTGTCGGTGGACAGCAGCTGTCGGCTGTCGGCGGTGAATCGCGCGCGCCGTTCATCGGCCTCACGCGAACGTCTTCGGTCGAATGGCTGCCATCGATGGCCGTCGGCACCGCGATGGACACGATAGGTGCGGTCATGCTTCTCACCGTCGGCGTCGTGGCAGCGATGGTGACCGTTTTCTCCCTCGGGTACATGGCCGAGGATCGCGCGCAGACACGATACTTCGCACTTCTCTGTGCGTTCACCAGCGCCATGAGCGCGCTCGTGATCGCGGACAGCCTGCTCGGCCTGTTCATGGCGTGGGAACTCGTTGGCGCGTGCAGCTACCTGCTCATCGGCTTCTGGTTCCGGAAGCCCCCCGCCGCTCGCGCAGCGATGAAGGCCTTCCTCGTGACTCGTGTAGGGGACGTCGGATTGCTTCTCGCCCTGGCGCTGCTGTGGCAGGCCACGGGCACTCTCGAGCTGGAGGGTGTGGTCTCCGGGCTGCCGCTTCTTCCGGGGTCCACGGTCAACGCGGTCGCGCTCCTGCTGTTCGTCGGTGCCGCGGGCAAGTCGGCGCAGTTCCCACTGCACGTGTGGCTGCCGGACGCGATGGAGGGCCCGACTCCGGTCTCGGCGCTCATCCATGCCGCGACGATGGTGGCCGCGGGCGTGTTCCTGGTGGTGCGTTTGTGGCCCGTCTTCGAAGCCGCCCCGGCCGTCCTCGACGTGGTCCTCGCCATTGGCGCGCTCACCGCTCTTGGCGCGGCGAGTGCGGCCATCGCCCAACATGACATCAAGCGGATGCTCGCTTACTCGACCATCAGTCAGCTCGGATTCATGTTCGCGGCGCTCGGGGCTGGTGCGTGGCAGGCTGCTTACTTTCACCTCGTGACACACGCGGCATTCAAGTCGCTGCTCTTTCTCGCTGCGGGCAGTGTCGTCCACGAATCGGGTACGCAGGACATGCGCCAGCTGGGAGGCGTGCGCCGCCGGATGCCGGTGACGGCTGCCGCGTGGATTGTCGGCGTCGCCGCGTTGAGCGGACTGCCGCCATTGTCAGGTTTCTTCTCCAAAGACGCGGTGCTGTACGCGGTGTGGGTGGACGCGCCGGCGGCTGGCGTTGCCTTGTTCTTCGCGAGCGCGTGCACCGCCTTCTACGCGCTGCGTGCGACACGCGTCACGCTGTTCGGCACCCCTCGCTCCAGTGGTCATGCGC
>JAJZRZ010000042.1:0-4200 GCA_021850085.1 Actinomycetes bacterium
TTCCGATCTATGGCGCTGTTCAACACCTTCATCTTCTTCGAGGCCTTCTGGATCGCGGCCGGCCTTGTCGGCGCCGAGTACATCATGGCGCACCGCGGGGCCACGGACCGCAGATAGGGCGACACGCAGCGCACGGCATGTCTCGCGCAGTCACTCCGCAGCCGGGGAAGGCGCCGAGGAGGCTTGCCCTCCGAGGTGTCGCGGGCCCCCGGCGAGGACTACACAGCGAGACGTGCCGTGCGCTGCGAGACTTCGGCTCCTAGACCGTGCCCTCCTGCCAGGAGCTCAGGTACTTCTCCTGCTCCTCGGTGAGCACGTCGATCTCGACGCCCATGCTGGCGAGCTTGAGCGCTGCGATCTCTTCATCGATCTCCACCGGCACCTCGTAGACGCCCGGCTCCATCTCTGCGCAACTGGCCACCATGAACTCGGCGCACAGGGCCTGATTCGCGAAGCTCATGTCCATCACCGATGCGGGGTGGCCCTCGGCGCATGCGAGGTTCACGAGGCGGCCATCGGCGAGCAGGAACACGGTGCGGCCATCGGCGAGCACGAACTCCTCGACGAGCGGGCGCACCTCGCGCACCGAGACGGCCTTCTCGCGCAGGTGCGGGATGTTGATCTCCACGTTGAAGTGGCCGGAGTTGCAGATGATGGCGCCGTCTTTCATCGCATCGAAGACCGGCGAGTCTATGACGTTGATGTCACCGGTGACGGTGACCCAGATGTCGGCCTCCATGGCTGCCATGACCGCGGGCATCACCCGGTATCCGTCCATGACGGCCTCAAGGGCCTTCAGCGGGTCCACCTCACACACTATGACGCTGGCGCCAAGGCCGTCGGCGCGCATGGCCACCCCGCGCCCGCACCAGCCGTAGCCGGAAACGACGACCGTGCGCCCTGCGATGAGGCGGTTGGTGGCGCGGATGATGCCGTCGATGGTGGACTGGCCCGTTCCATAGCGGTTGTCGAAGAGGTGCTTGGTGTTGGCCTCGTTCACGGCGATGATCGGGTACTTGAGCGCGCCGTCGTCGGACATGGCGGCAAGACGGACCACGCCGGTCGTGGTCTCTTCGGTACCGCCGAGGATGTCCTCGAGGGCGTCCGGGCGCTCCGCATGGATGCGGCCCACCACGTCGGCGCCGTCATCCATCGTGATGTGTGGTCTGTGATCGATCGCCGCGTCGATGTGAGCGTAGTAGGTCTCGGTGTCCTCGCCCTTGATGGCATACGTGCGTATACCGTACTCGGCCACGAGAGCTGCCGCAACGTCGTCTTGCGTCGAGAGAGGATTGCTCGCGCACAGCACCACGTCGGCGCCGCCCGCCTTGAGGGTGCGCATCAGGTTCGCGGTCTCGGTGGTCACGTGCAAGCATGCGCTGATGCGGATGTCCTTCAGCGGCTTGACGGCCTCGAAACGCTCCCGGATGCTGGTGAGCACCGGCATGTCGGCGTCCGCCCACTCGATACGTGCCTTGCCGGCGGCGGCCAGCGAGAGATCCTTCACGTGGTGGTCCATGGTGGGTCCCTTCAGACGTCGGAACGCGGGGACACATGGCCCCGGCGTTCATCTACAACCTGCGCAGTATAGCAAGCATCAGGCGCGTGAGGTCTCCGGCCGCGACGCGACCGGCCTCAAGCACCTCATCATGCGACAAGCCCTCGCCTGCCGCGCTGTTCGTCACCAGCGAGAAGCCGAGTACCCGCACGCCGAGGGCTCGCGCAACGATCACTTCCGGGACGGTGGACATCCCCACGACGTCCGCGCCCACGGACCTGAGATACCCCACCTCGGCCGGAGTCTCGTACGTCGGTCCCAGCAGCCCTGCGTACACGCCGTCGCGCAGCTCGATGCGCTCCGCGGCGGCGGCCGTGCGGGCGAGCGCCCGCAGGCCCGGATCGTAGGCATCGCGCATCGGCACGAACGGCGTGCCTCCCTCAGGCCCGGGCCATCCCACGAGAGGGTTGGTCCCCATCAGATTGATGTGGTCGGAGATGAGGACGATGTCGCCGGTGGCCAGTTCGCCCGAGACCCCCCCAGCCGCGTTGGTGACCATCAGCACCTCGCAGCCCGCCGCCGCCGCCAACCGCGCGGGATAGGCGGCGGCGAGCGCGCTCACACCCTGATACTGGTGCGTCCGTCCCTGAAAGGCGAGGACATCCACTCCGGCAAGAGCACCACACACCAGTCTGCCAGCGTGGCCGGCGACCCGCTCCGCACGCGGAAAGCCCTCCAGTTCGGCGAAAGGTATCGCCGTGGCCGGACTCACAGCCTCCGCAAGCCCGGACAGCCCGGAGCCGAGAACCACCGCTACCCGCGGCGCAGGACTCGCGGCGCGCACGCGCGCCACGTCGGCTCCGGGCACGGACAGGATGTCTTGCGTCATGATCCTCTTCCCCCCTCGGCGAAGCGGGGCGGCGCCTGTTGCTCCCCTTCGGCATACATATGCCAAGCGGCGGAACCGATGCCGATTGCGAACCACAGGAACTTGCTGCCTTCGAGACTGTACGTGAACGCCTGCGCGCACATACCCGCCGTGGCCGCGAACGCGCCGACGGCGAGCGCGTGCACCGCGATGTCGGGGGAGCGCCGCGCCGGAAGCAGCGCCGTGATTGTGAAGAAGCGCCACAGCACCCACAGGAAGGCGAGCAGGCCGAGGAGTCCCATCTCGGCGAGCACCGTGATGTAGGCGGTGTGCGACTCGACGATGCCCGGCGCGGCCATCGGATGCCGGTAATGCGGATACACCACCGGAAAGTTGTCTATGCCCACGCCGAACGGATGGTCCAGCCACATGTTGAGCGCACCTTGCGCCATGTACAGGCGGTTCAGAGTCGATGCGTCCTGCCCGAGTTCGAAGATGTTTCGCGCGATCCACTCCGGACTGAAGACGAGCGCGGCGATCGCCGCAAGCGAGAGCACCGTCGCCGTCAGGAAGAAGGCCTTCGCCACACGTGAGCCGCGCGCCAGCACGAGGACCAACATCAAGCCCAGGAACAGGCCGCCAAGCCCTCCACGAGAGTAGGTGGATGCGAGGCCCGCGGTCGCGATCGCCACCCCCGTCCACGACAAGGTACGCAGGGCCCGGCTCATCGGGACTTTGACGATCACCGGGATGGCGAGCAGCAGAGACGTCATGAGGAAGGAGGCGAGTATGTTCGGGTCGCCGAACGTCACGCGGGCGCGGATCCCGTAACCGGAGGCGTCCGAGATCAGCTCCTGCAGCGCGAACAGGACTCCGGAGCTCACGAGGGCCAGTGAGAACACCGGCTTCGACGTGTAGATGACCGGACGCTGCAGCGCGAAGAGATCGGTCCATTCGAGCAGGGCAAGCGCACCGAGTACAGCTGCGATGCCAAGCATCCCAAGCACCACGGCCACCCCGTCTGAGGGTCGCCGCATCAGAACCATCACGATGAGCGCAAGCACGACGCTTGAAGCGAGACTCGCAAGCTGCACCAAGCCTGGAAGGCGCTCCGCGGCGAACGTAAGAGAGATAGCGGCCGCACCGAGAAACGCAGCCGCGGGAAGGATGAGCGGTGTTGCCGGCAGGCGCTCCCTACCGGAGACGAGCAGCCAGACGACGAACGCCGATACCACCAGAGCGAGAATCTGATACATGGTGAACCGGGCGGGGCCAAACTGTCCGAGGCGGCCCATCACGTCGAGCGCTGCGGCACCGACCAGCGCCACCAAGGCCACCCTCGCAGGCCGGTGCCAACGCGGGCGGACGCCGGGGACGGCGGGGTCTGGGACGTGCGTGCATCGGGTTTCAGCCACTCGACACCTTCGGTTCGGGGATTCGATATGAATACGGCAGGCCTCCGCCGCCGACGAGCACTGGTAGCATAGCATTCGACGGGTCGCTCACCTGCAGCCGCCCGTCGCCGCGACACGGAATCGCCAGTTGGAGGACGCGTGCACGAAAACCAGCCCGCCGAGCCGGACACCGGCTTGCTCAAGGATGCATTGCGCGGCGCGGGCACGGACGCCGCCCGCTACCTCCCCGTCCGCTTCATCCCGGCTCTCACCTCGCTCATTACCGTCCCGCTGTTCACGCGCGCCATCGACCCCGCGGACTACGGCGCCTTCTTCGTCATCAATGCGTTCCTGGTGCTCGGCGCGCGTATCGCCGCCGAATCCATCGCCTCGGCAGCACTTCGTTTCTACTGCCCGAGCAAGAAGGCGGGGACACTGTC
>JAJZRZ010000042.1:4210-10245 GCA_021850085.1 Actinomycetes bacterium
AGTGCTGGGGCAGGGCACTATCGACCCGCTGGTGGCGCGGCTCGTGCCCGTCTCGGCGGCGTACTTCTTCCTCAATTACTCGCTGTTCGTGTTCCTCGAGGTCCTGCGAGCGGCCAACCGTGCCCGCGAGTACGCGAGGATAGCGATCGTCTCAACGGTGCTCACCAACGTGCTTGCGGTGGTGTTCGTGGGAGTGCTCGGGTGGGGCGCGGCCGGCATCTTCGCCGGTGTGGCTGCGGGAAGCGCTCTCGTCATTCCATGGACGCTGCGAGCGCTCTCGGCGGAGGGTTCGCTCTCGCCCACCGGCGTCCGCCGCGACACCTTCAGCGAGCTTCTCGCGTTCGGCGCCCCGCTCGTGCCCGCAGGCGCTGCGCTGTGGGCGCTCGGCTTTCTCGACCGCTTCGTGATCGAGTGGTCACGCGGGACGGCCGAGGTCGGCCTGTACTCCACCGCATACGGGCTCGGCGAGAAGATCGTCCAGCTCCTCACCCTCCCCCTCATCCTGACGATGCTGCCGGTGCTCATCAGAACGTTCGAGGAACAGGGGCGCGACACCGCCCAACGGATGCAGTCGCAGTTCACGCGATACTTCGTTCTGGCGACGGTGCCGTTGCTGGCAGGGCTGGCGGTCATCGCCCGAGACTTCATGCACGTGTTCACCGGTCCCCAGTATCGGGACGCGTATCCGGTGCTCGCCGTCATCGCGGCCGCGACCCTGCTGGGAGGGCTCGTGCAGCTGGGTTCGGCCGGTCTCGTGATCAACAAGCAGTCCAAGCGGATCATGGCCAACACGCTCGCCGCCACAGCACTCGACGTGGCACTCACCATCGCGTTCGTGCCGCGTTACGGCTACGTGGCGGCGGGCTGGGCGGCAACAGCCGCCTACGTCCTCCTGCTCGTCCTCACGTGGGCGGGATCGAGGCGGTACATGGCCTGGACCGTGCCGTGGAGCAGCCTCGTACCGGTCTTAGCCGCAACCGCGCTCATGTCTGTGACCGTATGGGGCCTGACGCTGGCGCTTCCCGCGACGCTGTGGGCCCTTGGCGTCGAAGCGCTAGTGGGCATGGCGGTCTACGCGCTGGCGCTGCTCGCTTTGCGGGGTGTCCGCGCAGACGAACGGGCGTTCGTCGTCGAGCTCTCCGCCGGGATGCGCTCCCGCCTGCTTGGGCGTCGCGTGTAGGCCGGTCGCGCTACTCGCGCGTCACGACCATCTTCTGGAGGGGCGCCGTCGGGAACGGCTCGACCACGTCGTGGCTGTGCATCAGGATGCAGCCCGCCCAGCCCGCGTGCCGTTGCTGACGGATGCCCTGCTCGATGCGCGGGAGCTGAAGGTGCGGCCTTGGCCGCCCTGGTCGCGACGGGCGGCATGCGTCCAAGTACGAGGGTCAGGGGCAAGACCCGGGCGCCCCGGCGATGTGCCGCCGTCCGGTGCCGCCGAGCAGCTCCGCGTACAGATCGAACAGCTGAGTCTCAAGGCGGTCCCAGTTGAGCTTTCCCTCGACCAGGCGCCTCCCCTCCTCGGCCGCATGGGTCGCCCGCTCTGGTTCCCGTAGGAACCCGAGCACGGCCCGGGCGGCGGATCGCGGATCACCCGGGGCGACGAGTGCACCGCCGACGCCGCCCGTCAGCGCGCGGACCGGCCCGAGCCCGGTGGATACGTACGGGATGCCCGCGGCCATGTAGTCGAACACCTTGGTGGGGACGTTCTTCTGGAACTTGGGGATGTCGTGCAGAAGGGAAAGACCGACGGCGGCCTGCCGTAACACTGGGGCGATCTCGCCGTAGGGCACCGGCGCCAGCACGGTCACTGCGGCCGGATCGAGCGCGGCAAGGCGCGGGACCACCTCCTCGGTCGGAGTGCCGACGAGCACGAGATGGGCCGCCGGTATCTCCTGCCGCACCAGCGCCACGGTCTCGAGCATCTCCTCGAAGCCGCGGACAGCCGAGATCGAGCCGACGTAGATGAGGCGCGGTTCGGCAGGCGGCTCGATGCGTGCCGGTGGGAACAGGTCCAGCGGCGGAAAGTTGTGGAGACACAGGACCCTTCGCACGCCGATTGCCCGATACCGATGCTCGAGCGCCTCGTCAGCAACGACCACTGCGTCGAATCGGGGCACGTGCCGGCGCTCGATCCGGTCCACCCACCACGCCACCAGACGCCGCAGCGGCATGGGGATGTACGACTTGGTCATCATCGCGTCGGGATGGTGCTCATGCGCATCGTAGATGACCGGGACAGCGTGCCGCCGCGAGAATCGCGCCATCGCCGGGACGAGTTCGACATTGTGGAAGTGGTAGAGGTCCGCGCGCTGCGCCTCGGCGAGCTTCACCACCCGACGCACCTCGAGCCAGCGGCGGAGACGCCCTCCCCGCTTGGGGGTGGTGACGATCTCGACGCCTTCCAGCATCCGTCGCGGGCCGTTGTCCCGGCACACCAGGACCGTCCGCCAGCGTGTCGCCACCGACCGCGCCTCGTGGTACAGGATGCGGCCGTCGGTGGGTATGTTCACCGAGGTCACATGGCAGATCGTGACGGGTCTCGCGGTGGTGGTCTCCATGCCTGCCTTCATCGAGGAGCCCGGGGTCTCCGTGGTAGGATAACATCCGCCGAGGATGCCCCCGCGCACGAGGACCCGGATGAGAATCCTGTACATCTACCAGTTCTTCGCCACGCCCGAATCTTCGCTCGGGCTCACGCGCAGCTACGAGTTCGCGCGCGCGCTGGTGGACGCCGGCCACGAGGTCACCATTCTCACCAGCGCCTCGAACCTTTCCGAGGAGTTCCGGCGCGACTTCGTCACCCGCGGCACGGTCGACGGGATCGACGTCCGGGCGGTCCGCGTCGGCTACTCGAACTACATGAGTCACGTCCGCCGCATCGTGTCGTTCGCGGCGTTCATGCTGAGCTCCGTGTGGGTCGCGCTGCGCGTTCCCAGACCCGACGTGGTGGTAGCCTCCTCGACGCCCATCACGGTGGCGCTTCCGGGGCTTGCCGTGGCCAGGCTCAAACGGGTGCCCTTCGTCTTCGAGGTCCAGGACCTGTGGCCAGAGGCCGCCATCCAGATGGGCGCGATCACGCGTCACGGCCCCATCGCCACGATCGCCAAGCGTCTCGAACGAGCCGCGTACCGCACTGCGTCCGCCGTGGTGCCGGTCTCCCCGGGCATGGCCGCGGGCGTGGTCGCCGAGGGTACCGCGCCGTCGCGCGTACACATGATCCCGAACTTCTCAGACCTTGACCGGTTCCACCCGGGCCCCAAGGACGACGCGACCCTCGAGCGGTACGGGCTCGTGGGAAAGTTCGTGGTGGGCTACACGGGCGCGCTCGGCCCGAGCAATGCCGTCCACGAACAGGTACCCGAGGCGGCACGCGTGCTCGCACAGCGCGGGCGCAACGACATCGCCTTCGTCATCGCGGGCGACGGCAAGAGCCTGCCGGAGCTGCACAGCGCCACGGACGGACTGGATAACGTCTTGCTCCTCGGGCGTGTGCCCAAAGTGGAGGTGCCGGCGCTCACCAGGACCGCGGACGTGCTCATGGCGCTTTTCGGCGACAAGCCGATCCTTGCCACCAACTCCCCCAACAAGTTCTTCGACGCCCTCGCCTCCGGCCGTCCGGTGATCGTGAACCAGCCGGGATGGACCCGCGAACTGGTGGAGGAGTCCGGAGCCGGTCTGTATGTGCCGGTCGGCGACGGGGTGGCACTGGCGGATGCCATCGAGGCGCTCGCTGACGACCCGGTACGCACCGCGGCGATGGGCCGCGCGGCTCGCGAGCTGGCCGAGGAGCGGTTCGGGCGCGATCTTCAGGCCGGGCGGATGGTCGCCTTGCTCGAGCGCACCGCGCTCGGCTAGTCGCCCGCTCGCTCCCACGTCGCGTAATCCTTGCCCACGACGACGAGCAGGTCCGTCGAGAACACGTACATGCCCCTGCTGTTGACGACGCGTGCCTTCGGCAGCGCAGCGGCTACCTGCAGCGCAGCTGTCCGATCGCTCGTGTACACCACGAGCGTCTCGTCATACACGAACTGGTTCGCGTTGCCCACCTCGTCCACCATGTAACCCTCAGCGCGCAGAATCTCGGCGACCACGTTCGCGCTGCCCTCTATCCCGGCACCGTTGCGCACCGTCACGCTCACGGCCGAGGGCTGTACCGGCGCCTCCACGGTCTCGGTCGCGTCAAAGCTCCGGCCCTCGAGCATCGCGTTCACAAGGAACTCCTTGTGCTCCTTGTCCGGCCACACGTACGGCGACTTCCACTCGCCCATGACGGTGGCCGTCTGCACGTTGCCGCTCCCCATCTCCCGCAGCGCCATCGCGACATCGATGATCTGGTTCATGGACATGTCCGTGGACATGTACCGGGACACTTCCTTCACGATCCCGGGAATCTTCACGACGTTTCCAACCTGGGTCACCTGATCTGCGAGCGCCTTGAAGAACTGCTGCTGGTTACGCATGCGCGTGAAGTCGGCATCGGGAAAGTCGCGGCTCCGTACGAACGTGAGAGCGTGATCGCCGTCGAGCAGCTGATATCCCTGCGGGATGTACGACGCGGTGAACGAGCCGTGGCTGGAGGCCTTTGGGTCGTCGATCTCGGTCTCCACGTCGATCCAGACACCGCCGAGCGAGTCCACGACGTGGATGAAGCCGTCGAAATCTATGTCCATATAGTGGTGGATAGGCATGCCGAGGAAGTCCTGCACCGTCTCGACCATAAGAGGCGGGCCACCATGGAACGTGGCGGTGTTGATCTTCTGCACGCCGCGGCCGGGTATCTCGGCTCGGGTGTCTCGGGGTATCGAGAGCATCCACACGCGATTGTTCTCGGGATCGATGCGCGCGACGATGATCGTGTCGGCTCGTGCCGACTCCTCGCCGGGTCTGCTGTCCTGACCGAGCAGCAGCACGTTGAACGGTTCCTTGGGCACACGCTCGGTCAGCGCGCCTTCCAGATCGCCTTGCGCCTGCGAGTTCTCGTTCATCGTCGCTTGGGCCGAGCGCAACAGCGAGTACGCCCATACGCCCACGCCGAGCACGACCACGACGATCGCGGCCATTACGCCGAGGGCCGCGTTGCGGGCGGCCTTTCGGCGCCTCACACGCTGTGCGCGCATGGGAGGAGCCGCCTCCACCATGCCCGATGAGCGCCGCCTCATGCCGGCACGTGACGTGTCGAGTCGCCGCTGGTTGCGAGCGCTTCCCGAATCCGATGATCGCGATGTTGAATGACGTCCCAAGTGCGCAAGCTCCTTCAGATGTTCCTCATCGTGCATTGCAGGTGGACGGTGATCCCATCGTGCAAACCGCGGCCGCTACCCGTTCGTTACCAGACGGCCACACGCCGCCTGATTGCTCAAGCAGCAGCCACGCCGGTCCTCCAAACGCGCTATTGTACCGCGAACATGAGTACTCCGACGCACGCCACTTGATCACCCACGTAAGCCGACGCCTCCCCGAAGCCGACGCGGCCCCGGACTTTCGTCAGCTCGACGTGCATGGTGAGCGTGTCGCCGGGAACCACTTGGCGCTTGAACCGCACCTTGTCGATACCCGCGAAGAACGCGATCTTGCCCGCATTCTGTGGTAGCGAGAGAAGTGCCACCGCTCCCACCTGCGCCATCGCCTCTACGATGAGGACCCCCGGCATCACGGGATGCCGGGGGAAATGTCCCTGCGTCCAGAACATCTGCATGGTGACGTCGAGCTCGCCCGTCGCCTTGACCCCGGGCTCCAGGTCGAGGACTCTGTCCACCAGCAGGAACGGGTCCCGATGCGGGATGATGCCCTCGATCGCCGATCGATCGAGCATACGTGTCCCCTCCTATCGTCTCGCCGCCTGAGTGCGGCACGTGTCAGTCGATGAGCGTGATGTCGGCGCCGAGCGCAGCCAGTTTGCCGGTGAAGTCCTCGTACCCGCGCATGATGTGGTGGACGCCGGAGATCACCGTTCGGCCCTCGGCGACGAGCGCCGCGAGCACGAGTGCGGCACCACCGCGCAAGTCGGGTGACCGCACTGGCGCCCCCTGGAGGCG
>JAJZRZ010000043.1 GCA_021850085.1 Actinomycetes bacterium
GGCGGCTGTGGCCGAGTACTTTGACGAACCGGTCAAGCTCAGTATCAGTATAGGCCGGCTACGAGGATTAGCCGCCAGCGAGCCGGCGGACTACAGCGCAAAGACTACTCATTTCGTTGCGTTCTCTTACTCAAAGAACTGAGTAGGCGCTATCTGGATCAGTCCGACGATATCGCCGCCCGCCGTATCTCGGTCACCCGATCGCCGGCCACCCGCGCCCGCTCCCGGGCTTCGAAGTACCGCTCGAAGGCGTCCGCCGTTTGCGCGTCGTACGCGTTGGCGATGGGGTCGCGCACCGAAGCTGGCAGGGCCTGCGCCAACGCCACGACCTCGGCATCGCGCTGGTTGTACGCTGAAAGCTTCGCGTTCGAGCCCGCGATATCGCCCGCAAGCCACAGAGCGTCGATCTCCTTGGCGAGCCCGATAAGGCCGAGCTTGGCGTCGATGTAGCTCGCAAACGGTGTGAACTCGGCTCCAGGGAAGGTGGCCGCCGCGGTGGCGAGCAGGGATGCGGCCGTGCTCAGACGCCCTTCCGCCTGTGACGAGAGGCTGTCGGAGGCCCTGACGGCATCGGCGGTGTGCTTGTTGAACTCGGCGGCTGCCCGCGTGCTCAGCTCCTCCGCCGCCTTTATCTCGGCCACCGCCTGATCGGCGAAGATGATCGCCTCGGCGGCCCGCGCATCCGGCTCGAGGATGGCTGGCGCGATCTCCATCATCCCGGCTCTCGCTTCCGCGCTCTCGATGAGTGCTTCGGCGAGTTCGAGCTGATCTGTGGAAAGGTCGCCGAGCACGCCCTGGAGCATCACGGCGGCCTCAGATGCATCCGCGCGCACGTCGTCCGCCAGGGCGGCGGCCTCAACGGCTTGAGTCGAAGTGACCGAGGTGATGCCGGTCTGGACGGCCTCGTCCACTTCCAGCAGGTCGTCTTCGGCAGCCTCAAGAATGGCTGACGCCTCGGAGAGCGCCGTCCGCGCATCGCGCTGACGGTCGAACTCGCGAAAGCCGAAGTAGCCACCCACTCCGGCTCCGGCGAGCAGGACCGCGACGAGTGTCCACGCGAGCACCTTCGGTGCGGCCCTCCGCGCAGGCGGAATGGTTTGGGCTGGCACGAGATCTGGCTGTTCGGAAGGCGTACCCTCGTCCATCGTCACCTCACCTTTCGTCCATACTGTTGTAACCGTAGCAGGTGTGTTCGGCAACCGCATGCGTCTGCAACTGCTGGGCATGTCACTCGGCGCCGCTTGATGGCATGTGCGTTGCTGCTACGCCGTTCGGGTTGTGTGGCCCGCCCTCTCCTCCCCCCTCAGGGGCGGGGACCGCCGCCCACCGAACGAGGCGCGCTCCCCCCGCGCGCCTCGTTTACTTCTCTCTCACCCGAAGCCTCGCGACATGGATGCTTCCCCGCTGTTGCGTGATGCGTGACCCGCCGTTGGGGGTCGCGTAGAATCGTTCGCTGAACGGTACGCTTGGCGGGAAAGGAGGACTGGGTGCCTGACGCCGCGGAGCGCCTCGTCAATCTTGCGCTCCTGCTCTCCTCCACACGCAAGCACGTCACCGCCGAGCAGTGCCGCGCGGCGGGCCTCGGATATCCCGCCGGCCAGGACGGCGTGTCGTTCCTGCGCATGTTCGAGCGCGACAAAGACGCACTGCGTGCGGCGGGCCTCGTGATCGAAGTGGCGCTGGACCCCGGCACCGGCACGGAGGCCTACCGTCTGGACGCCGAGGCCACGTACGCCCGGCCGGTCGACCTCACCGCCGAGGAGCTTTCGGCTCTGCGGGCGGTGGCGGCGGCGTTCGCCGACGACGCCGCATTCCCGTTCCGTGAGGACCTCATGCTCGCGCTGGGCAAACTCGGGGCCGCAGGGCACCAAGGCCCGGTGGCGACGACCGCGGCGGCTGGCTCCGACGTCGCCCAGCGAATGCCTGAAGTTCAGGCCCTTGCCGAAGCGGTGCGGCTCCGCAAGTCCGTGACGTTTGACTACGCGAACGCGCGTGGCGGACAGCGGCGCCGCTCGGTCGACCCTTACGGCCTGTTCCTGCGCGAGGGTCGATGGTACCTCGCGGGGCTCGACACCGGGATCGCTGAGGTGCGTACGTTCGCGATCGATCGGCTGAACGATCTTGACGTGAACCCTCGCAGACCGCGAACGCCGGACTTCGAGAGACCGCAGGGCTTTGACATCCGGCAGCAAGAACGACTGCCGTTCCAGTACGGTCCCACGGTCACGCCTGCACGCATCAGGTTCGAACCCGGCTCCGCCTGGCGTGCCGCAAGCCTGTCGAGGGGTCACGGCCGCATCGATGAGCTGCCGGACGGGTCGCGTATGTGGACGGTGGACTTCTCGGACCTCGAGGTCCTGGCCTCATGGCTGTTGGCCGAAGGCCCCGGTCTGCACGCCGTCGATCCGCCCGAGCTCATCGCGACCCTGGCCGTACGGCTCAAGGAGGTCATAGCGGCTCATGGCTAGAGGGCTCGACGCCTCGATGCGCGCCCGCCGTCTCGTCGCGCTCCTCCCGCTCCTTCGCCGCGGCGACCGTGTCGCGCTCTCCGATCTCGCCACCGCCGTCGGCTGCACCGCCGAAGAGGTCGCAGCCGACCTCACGACGCTCACGATGTGCGGCGTCCCGCCGTTCACGCCCTTCGACCTGGTAGATCTCTATATCGATGGAGCCCACGTGACCGTGCACGCGGACCCGCCGGGCCTCGACCAGCCGCTCAAGCTGACCGCGCCCGAAGCTCGGGCGCTTGCCGCGGCTCTCGAAATGGCCGGCTACGCTCCCAACGCCCCGTTGCGCGCGAAACTCGCGGCGGTGACGACGGCAGCCGCCTCGGCCGAGGAGCTGGAGCGCACGATACGCACAGGGACGGCGCCCGGGGGCGCGGCCGAAACGTATGCGGCCCTGGCCGCCGCGGCCGAGGCCCACGAGAAGCTCAGGATCGCGTACCGCACCGGCTCCACCGGACGCGTCTCGGAGCGGGTGGTCCATCCATGGGCCATCGTGCAGCGCCTCGGCGTGTGGTACCTGGTGGCGATGTGCGAGGCTGCGGGTCAGGAACGCGTCTTTCGGATGGACCGCATCCGCGCGTTCGAGCGAACGGGCGACCTGTTCGAGACGCCGTCCGAGGTCCCGACGGCGGTGGTCCCCGATCCCGGAGGTCTTGACGTAGCCGAGATCCTCTTCGCGCCGGGCACACGATTGCCGGATGACAGGGCATGGCCAGGCGTCCGAATCGAGGTGCTTCCGGACGGCAGCGCCCGCGCGTGGATGCCGTACCGGGCCACAGCATGGGTCGCCCGCAGGGTGATCGCGCATCTGGGCGAGGCGACGGTCATCGGCCCCGGTGAGGTCCGCCGAGCGGTCCGTGAGCTCGCGGAAACGACCCTTCAGCAGGTACAGTAGGCCGCTGCCTACCGAAGCGTTCCCGCACGACGCGCGCCAACGCGTCGACAGGCAGGCGCTCCACATCCCGAACGGGAAGCGCCTCGAGGAAGCGGTGAGCGTACGACTTCGCCCCCACAAGCCTGGCGTCGGCCAGCACGAGACACCCCTCGTCGGTGGACGATCTGATCAGGCGCCCGGCCGCCTGTTTGAGCTCGAGCACCGCCTCGGGCAGATAGTAACGGGACCACCACTGCGGGTCCCGGTCACGTCGCTCCTCGAGCACAGGATCGTTCACCGGGCCGAACGGAAGACGGGGGATGACGACGCATCGCAACGTGTCGCCTTTGGCGTCGAAGCCCTCCCAGAACGATTTCGTCGCGAACAGCGACATCCGCTCGTCGGCGATGAACTCGTCGGCGACGCGCTTGCGCGACACGTCGCGCCCCTGCACGAGCAAACGCAGGCCTGCGCTCTCGAGCGGCTCCACCACGCGCCGGTGGAGCTCCTCCATGTCGCGACGATTCGTGAACAGCGTGAGCACGGAACCGTCGAGCGCGACGTGGACGTCGATAAGCAGCGAGGTAAGGGAGTCGACGTATCCAGCGTACCCGCGTTGTCCCGGTTGGCAGGGTTCGGGCAGGCCCGTGGGCACGAAGACCGCCATCTGGCGCTCGAAGTCGTAGCTGCTTTCGAGCCGCAGTGTCCGGTAGCCGTCCCGAGCGAGCCGGTCCAGGCCGACCGCACGCTCGAAGTGCGAGAAATCGCTCCCGGCGGCGATGGTGGCCGAGGTGTAGACGACCGAGTGGATCTTGGGGTAGAACGCCTCCGCCAGCGTGTCTCCCACATCGAGAAGGAGCGCGTCCAGCCGCTCGGCGGGCCGGTCACGGCGCCGGTCGACGGTCGCCGAGTACACGTAGCCCTCGTCGGTCCCGTCGAGCACGAGCAGCAGGCCATCCCGCTGCTCGGCGATGCCGGACAGCTGTCCGGAGAGGTCGGCGCGGTACTCGGCGAATCCTTCGCCGACCGCCTCAAGTGCCGTGATCAGCGCACGACCGCGCTCGAGCAGGGCGTCGAGGCGCTTTGCGAGCGAACGCCCCACCCCCGCCACCGTGCCCCACGTCCCCGCCTCCCGCACGGCAGGGGTGAGGCGCAGCTCCGTACGGTCGTACGCGCTGGCCATGCCGGCGCCGAGATCTTTCATGAAGTCGAAGAACGAATCGGCGATCACGGCGGTCTGCTCCACGAGTTCTCGCATCTCGTCGACGATCGCCACCGCGCCTTCGGTGTCCCCTGGCGCAAGCACGAGCTTGGCCCTGAGCGCGCCGAGGTGACCACCGCGGCCCTTCGCATGCAGACCTCCGAGCAGCCCCGTCACCTCGGCATGGCCCGTACCCAGCGACAGTTGGTCGCGCGCCTCGGCCTCTGCGGCATGCGCCTCGTCCACGACCCAGTGCCGGACGGGAGGAAGGATGCCGCCCTCGGTCGTGAGATCGCGGAAGAGCAGCGCGTGGTTGGTGACGATGATGTGCGCGCCCGCCGCGCGGCGACGTGCTCCGTGCAGGTAACAGTGGCCCGGGAAGAAGCGGCAGCTCTTCTTCGTGCAGTCGCCGAACGACGCGAGCACCTGCGTGCGCAGCGCCGGTGGCCAGTGAAGGTTCACGGCCTCCCTGTCGCCCCATGCCGACTGAGCGACCCATGTCAGCAGCATGCCGAGCGCTGCCGCCGTCTCGGCATCGTGCGCCGCGTCGAGCTGACGCTGCAGCTTCCGAAGGCAGATGTAATGCTCATAGCCTTTGAGCGCGGTGTAACGCAGCCCACCGCCGAGCGCCTCCGCCAGACGCGGCAGCTCCCTGTTCATCAGCTGGTCCGTCAGGGTGTTCGTCTTGGTCGCCACACCCACCCGCACACCGTTCGTGCGCGCGAAGAGCGCCGCGGGCAGCAGGTAGGCCACCGACTTCCCCACGCCGGTCCCCGCCTCGACCGCCGCGCAGCGCGCCGAGCCGAACGCCTCAAGGACTGCTTCGGCCATCCGTGCCTGCTCCTCGCGGCGCTCATAACCCTCGTACATCCGGGCGACGGCGCCTTGGGTTTCGAACTCGGCGAGCACCGCATCCACCTCGGGGCATGACAGGCTGGTCTCACACGCGTCCACCAGCGTCTCGAGCGGCTCAGCCCGCAGACGATCGGTGCGCAGCTGCCGGAGGTCGAACGCGCGTCCCTTCGCGCCCGCGGCGAGGTGCGCGAGCAGCGGACCGAGCGACCAGCCAGGGACGGCGGCCGCGAGCCGGGCAAGCTCGCGCAGCACCGGAGCGGGGAGGTCGCCGAGCGCGGTGAGCGCGATCCGCCATACGCCGAATAGCGCCTCGGTGTCGTCGGCGGCCCGGTGCGATGAACCCTGCGCTAGGCCGAAGGCCCGCGAGAGATCCGCGAGCCGGTGCGAGGTGAGCCGGGGCAGCGCCAGGCGCACGACCTCCAGCGAGTCGATCCACGGCCCGCGCAGGACGTGCGGACCGCATCCGTTGTGCCCCAAGAACGTCCGGTCGAACGTCGCGTTGTGCGCGACCACCGGCCGGCCGGCCACGAAATCGACGAGCGCTGAGAGGGCGCTCTCGACGGGAGGCGCGTCTGCTACGAGCGCGTCGTCGATGCCGGTGAGCTGCGTGCACTCGTGCGGGATCGACCGCGGGGGTCGCACGAGCGTGGTCCATCTGCCGAGCACCTCGGGTCCGCGTGCGAGAAGCGCAGCCATCTCGATGATGTGGTCCCTCGACGGATCGAACCCGGTGGTCTCGAGGTCCAGCATGATGATCTCGTCCTCGAAGCCGAAGGCCGTCTCGAGGGCGCGCTCGGACAGCGTGGCATACGCCCCGGCGATATCCGGATCGGTGCCCGGCTGAAGGAACGCGGCGAACGGCTCGGTGACCATGTGCGGAAGCGTAGCATGCCGCTGTGACCACGAAGCCACCGCTACCGCACGCGGGCCAGCGTGCGCTGGGAACGCGAGCGGGCGTCGCCTTGGATCAAGGCGACGCCCGCTTCCTCGCTGTGTCTGGTGCTACTGGCCCATACCTGGGAGGGTGCGCGACTGCACGAGCCAGCCGCTGCCGTCCTTCACGAACGTCCAGAGGTACTGGAACTCGCCGCCAGACATGCTGGCGGTCGCCATGACCTCGGCCCTGTCGCCTTCCTCCACGGCTGAGTCGATGGTATACGAGTTCATCCCATAGCCCTGAAGCTGCTTGCTGAACTCTTCGACGGACTGCGAGGCCTTCTTGTCGGCGGGCAGCATATCGTAGGCCGCGGCGTAATCGCCCGTCACGACGGCATCGAAGTAGACGGTCACATGGTCGACAGGAGCGACGCCCTCGCCGACTCTGGTGGCTGTCGCGGGGTCGAACACCGCGGGTGCGCCCATAGCAGGCTGCGCGGCAGGGGGCTCGGTGGCACCGACCGCTTCGTCCGAACCCTTGGCGAACACGAAGTATGCAGCGATCGCGGCCAGGAGCAGCACGATCACTCCCAGTAAGACCAGGATCATGCGGTTCGGTGAGGTGTTGGCTTCTTCCATCATCGTCCTTCCAGATGCGGCTTTGGAAATCGCGGCGTCACGCGAGCATACGCCCACGGCGTGGTCGCGGCAACACGACCACGCCGTACCAGCGAAACCCACGCCAACGAACGCCCCGGCTGCCGGGCATGCCCTTAGCGCGCCGAACGCTCCTGGAGCGAACCGCAGTTCCCACACGAGCCGCCGCATGAGACGAGCTTCAGTGCATTGCAGCGGGGGCACCGGATCTCAGTGGACACGAGTCCGCACTGCGGGCAGGCGGACCCGGCGGTAGCCGGTGCCGTACAGCCGGACTGCTGGGTGGACGTGAGACTCATGCGATCACCGCCAGCACGCGGGCAAGCAGGCCCCCGAAGAGGAACGCGACGCCGACTGATGCCACGAACAGACCCGCGAGGTACGCCCACCCGCGCTCCTTCATGATCACCATCACGCTGGCTATGCAGGGCACGAACAGGGTGATCGTGACCATGGCGACCAGCAGCTGCGGCGCGGACAGCGCCATGTCGAAGAAGCCCGCGGCGCCGAAGTCGCGACGCACGAAGCCCATCACGAAGGCGGTGGCCGCCTCGGCGGGAAGCTTGAGCCAACTGACGGTGAGCGGCATCGCGGCCGTCTGGATGGCCTTGAGAGCACCCGTGATGTCGAGCGTCGTGATGATGGCCGCCCCCGCGAGGAAGAACAGCGAGACCTCGCGCATGAAATGCCACACCTTCACTCCGCTCTTGCGCAGCACGTTGTTCAGCCGTGGCAGCCGCAGCGGCGGCAGGTCGATCAGCAGTTCCGTGGACGTCCCCGGCGTGACCTTGCTGAGGATGGTGCCGATGCCGACGAATATGACCATGAGCACGCCGAAGTAGGCCGCCGCGTAGCCCGGGCCGACGCGCGCCATCAAGGCGGCGATGACCGCGATCTGAGCGGAACAGGGCACAGCGATGGCCATGAGCGCGGTGGCGATGAAACGCTCGCGTCTCGAGCCGAGGATGCGAGTGGTGAGCGTCCCCATGGTGACGCACCCCAGACCCAGGATCAGCGGGATGACGGCGCGGCCATTGAGACCGATGCCGGTGAGAGCGCGGTCTGCGAGCGCGGCTATCCGCGGAAGGTAGCCCGTGTCCTCGAGGACGGACAGAAGCAGGTAGAAGCCTGCCACGAGCGGCAGTATGACGCCGAGGAGATAGGTGAAGGTCATGGTGAGGAGGCCGAATTCGCCCGCAAGCACGGTGTTCGCCACCGTCCCCACCTCGAAGACCCGCCCGACGGCATCGCGCACGAACGGCTCCCAGTAGCCGAGCATGATCGTCTCTTCAGTGATGCCCACGACGTTACCGGCCACCCACACGCCAAGTACCTGGTAGACGGTGGCGAGAAGCGCGATGAGGAGCGGGATGCCGGTGAGCGGGTGCAGCATGATGCGGGACAGACGGGTGGTGAGCGCTATGCCTTCGTCGGACACAGTAAGAACCTCGGCAACCAGCGCGTTGACACGCTCGCGACGCCGTGTGTATATCTCGTCCCGCAGGTCGCCGGGCTGCACGCCATGGCGGGCGGCCACCTGCTCGTCGCCCTCGAGCACCAGCAGGGCTTCGGCACGCGAACCGGTGAAAGCCGCCGTCTCAACGAGCCGGCTTTCGAGCGATTCGTCGGCCCTGCCCACGCGGGCTTCGCCCAGGCGGGACACGAGCTCCTCGATGCCCGTGCCATCCACCGCCACGGTCTCCACGACAGGGACGCCGAGCTGCTCCTCGAGCCGCTCCCGATCGATGGCGACTCCGCGCCTGCGCGCTTCGTCGGCCATGTTGAGCGCCACGATGATCGGCAGGCCGAGATCGATGAGCTGCAGGGTGAGGAACAGGTCTCGCTCGGGATGCACTGCGTCCACGATGTCGACGACGACGTCGGCGGACAGGATGACATCGCGAGCCACCGATTCCTCGTCGTTGAACGAGCCGACACCGTAGACGCCGGGGATATCGAGTATCTCGTCCGATCCGTGCCTGCCACGGATGATCTCAACGGTCGTGCCGGGGAAGTTGCTCACGTCGACGTACGTGCCTGTGAGCGCGTTGAAGAACACAGACTTGCCCACGTTCGGGTTTCCGGCAAGAACCACCGTACGGGAAGCTGCACGGGCACCGACAGCGACGGGCGCCTCGGACTGGCCGTGGCACTTACGCGCACTCATCGCGTGCTCCGTTTCCGGCCTGCACGACTATCCGTCGCGCCAAGCCTCGCCCAACGGCGATCTCCTGACGCCCAGAGCGAAGCACCAACGGTCCGCCGGGGACGACTGAGATGCAGTGCACGCACGCGCCACACCCCATGCCGAATCGCAGAGCCTGCGCTCTAGCAATGTCATCGTGGATCTCCGAGATGGTCGCCTGCTGTCCAGGTCGCAGCACGGCGAGCGTGCTCCCGGGGGCCAGGTCTGTCTGGGTGCGATCGCGTCCGAACATGTCTCGTCCTTATCACTTAGTATGTGCTAATTTGGGACAGTGGTGATACTAATGCATGGCCCTGTCGCAAGTCAACAGGCGCGCTCGTCCATCGGAAGCGTAGACTGTACGCAACGGCAACCAGGACACCAGCGGCGGAGTCGTGCATGTCGGGAAGCGGAACGCGGAGGCTGGGCGGGCGAGAACGATCGAAGCGCTCTCGTCTGTCCACGCGCCTGACCCGGGCGGTGGTTTACAGCGGCGCGATCGTGTTCGCCGTAACCACCCTGCTGGTCGCCCTCACCCTTTCGAGCTACACCCGCGCGGTGGAACGCGCCGACGCCTGGCTCGGTGACAGTAGAGTATGGTTGTTGCTCCTGCTGCCGGTCGCGCTCGGCCTGGCCACCGTCGTGGGGAGCTACCTGCTGGGCACCACTTTGGCCAAGAGCGTCGACCGCCCGCTGGGCCAGTTCGTGGATTACCTGCAGGACCAGGGGTACCTCGCGTTGCAGGGACTGCGCACCGACGAGGAGGTGCTCATCACCCCGGACCTGCCTGAGGACTTCGCCAAGCTCGGCAACGTCATCACCGACCTCATGACACAGCTGCGCATCAACCAGTCCGATCTGATCGAGGCCGGAGACCAGGCGCTCGCCGCCGAGATGGCGTTTCGGACCGTGGTCGAGGAATCGCCAGAGGTGAAGATACTCGTGCGAGGCGGCGTGGTCGAGATCGC
>JAJZRZ010000044.1:0-7072 GCA_021850085.1 Actinomycetes bacterium
CGTGCTCGGCGCGGTGGAGGCGATCCGTTCCGGCATCACCACCGTCGCGGACATCACCGACACGGGCGCGTCGGTGGACGCCGCGCATGTCGCCGGCTTGCGCGGGGTCGTGTACCGCGAGGTGTCGACCATGGACGCTTCTGCTGTCGCGGAGGCGATCGCCGAGGCGCTCAGCGACATCGCCGAGTGGGAGGGCAGAGTCGATGCCTCGCGCCTCGTCATCGGCATCGCTCCCCATTCCCCTTACACGTGTCATCCCAAGCTGTTCCAGGCGGTCGCCGAGGCCGTGGGTGACTCGGACAGGCCTGTGGCCATCCATCTCGCCGGATCGCGCGATGAACACGACTTCGTCAGGTACGGCTCGTCACCGCTCGGTCAGGACTTCAGGGCGCAGTCGGGATGGGCGGACGAGCCATGGATGCCCACCGGCGTCAGCCCGGTGCGCTACGTGTACCAGTGGGGCGTGCTCGACTTGCCCAACGTGATGGCGGTGCACTGCGTGCACGTGGACACCGCCGACATCGAGATCCTCAAGCGCGCCGACGTCTCCGTGGCGCACTGCCCTCGCTGCAACGCGAAGCTCGGCATGGGCACGGCGCCGCTCGGCGAGTTCATGTCGCACCGCCTCCGCGTCGGGCTCGGCACCGATTCGCCGGCCTCGAACAGTACGATCGATTTCTTCGAGGAGATGCGCGTGGGGCTGCTCATCCAGCGCGGTCTCCGCGGTGAGCAGGGTTTCTTCCCGGCCGAGACGTTCGTCCGGCTTGCGACTCTCGAGGGCGCTCGGGCATTGAAACTCGACTCCATCATCGGGACGCTCGAGCCCGGCAAGCGTGCGGACATCATCGCAGTCGACCTCTCGCAGAGTCACCAGGTTCCTACGCAGAACCCATACGGCGCGCTCGTGCACACGTGCAATCAGGAAGACATCCTCATGACCATGGTCGACGGCCGGATGCTCTACGACCGGGGACGCCTTCTTTCGCTTGACCCGCAGGGAATGCTCGAGCGCCTCGAGCGGATGCGGCTCAAGGTGCGGGGATAGGTGCGGCGATGCGCGAGCGCGGCAAAGTCATCACGGTGCGAGACGGTGCGGTGGACGTGCGCATGACACGCTCGTCCGACTGCGGCGGATGCCATGCGTGCACCCATGCTCCCACCGGTGAAACCATCCTGCACGCCGTGCGCGACGGCTTGGGCGCCACGGTGGGCGACACCGTCGAAATCCTGATCCCCGACGCTGTACGGTCGCGCGCCGCGACCGCCGTGTTCGTGGTTCCCGTGGCCTGTCTGCTGCTCGGCTATTTGGCTGGCTTCTTGCTTGGAAGGTGGCTGGGCGTCTCTCCCGACCTCGCAGGTGTGGTGGGCGCGTTGCTCTCGGCGAACATCGCTGTGGCCGGTGTGCGGCTTGCCGAGCGTAAGCTGTCAAGCGACGAGCAGTACATGCCCAAGGTGGGTGCTATAATCTCGCGAGGTCGCGACTAGCCATCGGGCGTCGCAACGAACGATCGGACAATTGAGGAGGTACGGTACGTGAGCGATCAGGACTTCTTCTTCGACGAGGAAGAGGAGACGGTCAAGAAGGCCCCGAAGGCCTCGGCCAGCTCCGCCGCCAAGGACTCGCCCGGAAGGGTCGCTCCTGCCGCGCGCAAGAGCGCCGCACCGGCCGCCGTCTCGGCTGGCATCTTCGAACAGAACGTGAGCATGACCGTGGCCGCTCTCATGACTGTGGTAGGTCTGCTCGTTGGCGTCATCATCGGATTCGTGGTGGCACCCGACGGCTCATCGGTGGCCGGCGGACCGGTTGGCGAAGCGCCCGCCCCGCAGCTGAGCGAGGACCAGCTGCAGACGGGTGAACTGCCGGAAGGCCATCCGGACATCAGCGGCATGGGCGGCTCCGCGGCTCCGACCGGCACTGTCGAAACTCCGGCTGAGTAACAGGAAGCGAACGGGGCCCGGCCACCTCGGCCGGGCCCCGTGTTGTGTAAGGAGCAGTATGGCGAACAAGTCGAACAAAAGGTCTTCGGCCGGCAAGCCCGGCCCGAAGGGGCCGATGTCCGTGAACAAGTCGCAGACCCCCGCATGGATGCGTGCCGTCGTGATCGTGGTGGCACTTTCCTTCGCGCTCGGTGGCGTGGCGATCGTGGTTGCCGGAGTCAGCGGCGGTGCCGGTTCGTCCACCGGTGCCACGGGTGATTCCATCACGGCCACATACAAGCCGCGTGTCGAGGCCGCGCAGGCCGCGATGGATGCGAGCCCAGACAACCCGGATGTCGTTGCGCAGGTGGGGCATGCGTACTTCGAGTGGGCGGTGGCCTTGTACGAGGGGCGCCAGGTCTCGGCGTCCATCCCGCTGTGGAGGAGCGCGGTGAGCTTCTACGACCAGGTGCTTGCAGTGCGCCCAGACGATGACATCATCCTCGGAAACAAGGCGTTCGCGCTGTACTATGCCGGGGACAGCGTGCTTGCCAAGCCGGCGCTTGAGGCCTTCGTGGCCGCGGCCGCCGACAACCCGCGGCTGGCGAGCCAGGTGCAGAACGCCCAAGGTTATTTGACGCAGCTCGAGTCTGCCCCCGCGACCACCACTCCGTGACGCGCACGCTTGTGGCCACACGATGAAGAAGGCCGGCTCCTCCAAAGGGCCGGCCTTCTTCATTCGGCCTGATGTAGCTGGCGCGAGGCCCACACGTTCAGACGTTCAGATCGCTAACGAGATCTTTCGCCTGTTCGAGTGAGGAGACGCACGAGAAGAGCCCGGACAGGCGCGTGAGATCGAGGATGTTGTCCACCGCGTCGTTGGTGACAAGTACGAGCCTGCCGCCGTGCGAGCCGTACTCCTTGGACAGCGATAGGAGCAGTCCGAGCCCCGAGCTGTCGAGGTAGTCAAGACGGGACAGATCGACGATCGTGGCCGACGGCAGATTCTTGAGGATCTTGTCGATCGTCATTCGGAAGGTGGCGCACTCGCTGTAGTCGAGATCCCCGTGCAGGCTCACGACCCAATGGTCAGGGTTCTTGTCGAGCCGAATCGAAAGCCCCATGAACTCCCCCGTCGTGCCGGCTTCCCCGGTATGACTGTTTCTACCCTGCGCCACTTCGCTTCACACGGCACACGGCGCCGTCCGGCGTGAGGTGGCATGTCGACTCCCCTGTGGGTACAATCTAGACCGCGCCCAAAGTCTGCGAAAGGTCTTCCATCATGGAACTCCAGATCATCACTCAGGATACGGGCCCCAGCTGCACACTCGTCTTGAGCGGAGAGGTCGATGTCTATACCTCCCCCCGTCTCAAGCAGGAGCTGGTCGACATCGTGGACTCGGGCTGCATGAATGTGGTGGTGGACTTGGAGAAGCTGAACTTCATAGACAGCTCGGGTTTGGGTGTCCTTGTGAGCGGACTCCGTCGGGTCAAGGAACGTGGCGGGACCTTGCGCCTGGTGTGCACCAAGGATAGCATCCTCAAGATCTTCCGCATCACCGGGCTTGATAAGGTGTTTCCGCTGTTCGGGACCGTCGAAGAGGCGCGGGAGTTCTAGGCCGGCACGATTCTCATCGCACGAACCGCAGCCACAGGGCGGCGGTTCGTCACCCTGCAAGGAGTTGAGCGTTGTTCGGTATCGGCGGCTGGGAGTTCATCGTCATCGCGGTGCTGGCGTTGCTGCTGTTCGGACCCGACAAGCTGCCGCAGTTCGCCCGGACCATCGGGCGCTTCATGCGCGACTTCAAGCGCTATCAGGACCTGATTGAGTCGACCATTCGCGCCGAGATGTTCGCCGCCGACCCCAACCTGCGTAAGGACACCTTCGAGAACGCCAAGGAGTTCCGGAAGAAAGTCGCCGGCGGTGGCTTCTCCGCCGCCGGGCAGGCGGTAGGCTCGGAGGACGCCGACGGGACTGCCGACGAGCCGATCGACCTCATCACTGGCAAGCCTGCGCCTCCTGCCAACGAGGAGCCTGACGAGAACGAACCGCTCGAGGGGGCGCCTGTGGCGGCGCCGGGCAGCGCTACCGCCTCTGTGGCAGATGACGGCCGGAAGGGGGAGGAGGGCGAGGCCTGACGGCCAGCTCGAACGACCATGCCCATATCCCCACGGCGTATGCCCTTCATGTCCCATCTGAGCGAGCTTCGCAAGCGGCTCACGATCGTGGTGACGCTGATCAGCGTGCTGACGGTCGTGGGTTACGTGTACTCCGATCAGATCTACCTGATCCTTGTGGGGCCGATGACGCCGGTCATCGGCGACCAGGGCGCGTTCGTCTTCGACATCCTTGAGGCCATGTCGAACCGATTCCGCCTCGGCATGTTCGGCGCGCTCGTCGTGGGCAGTCCGGTCATCCTGTACCAGACGCTCGCCTTCTTCCTTCCCGCGCTCAAGCCCAAGGAGCGCCGCTGGTTCATGTGGACGTTCGTCGCCGCGGTGCTGCTGTTCCTCGGTGGCGTGGCGTTCTGTTATTTCCTGATCCTCGAGCCGAGCACGCTGTGGCTGGTGCAGCAAAGCGGTGAGACCTTCGATCTGCTGCTGCGCGCACAAAGCGCCATGACGTTCGCGATGTGGTTCCTCGCAGGCTTCGGGCTGGCTTTCGAGGTGCCGGTCATCGTCTTTTATCTCGTGTACTTCAACGTCGTCCCGTATGCCACGCTACGTAAGAACTGGCGTGTGGTGTGGGTGGTCATGGTCGTCGTCGCATCGATGATCACGCCCGACTGGAACCCCTGGAGCATGGTCGCGCTGTCAGCCTGCATGATCGCGTTGTTCGAGGCCAGCATGCTGCTCGTGCGCATCATGCTGACGCGTAGGATCCGCGCGCAGGCCCAGCTCGACCTCGAGTAGAACGGAAGCGGCGGCAGTGCACGAGATGGGCATCGCTCAGGGCATCCTCGATTCGGCCGTCACGGCAGCCACCGAGGCCGATGCCAAGCGAATCAACGTCGTGAGCGTCTCCATCGGGCATCTCACCGAGGTGATGGAGGACGCGCTGCACTTCGCTTGGCAGGCGGTCAGCGGAGGAACGCTCGCCGAAGGGGCCGGACTCGAGGTGACGATGCTCGCGGCGTCATCGAAGTGCGCGCTGTGCGGGCACGAGTGGGAGCACGGCCGGTACGACGGGGCGCAGTGCCCGGTGTGCGGCGGCTACATCGTTTCGCTGCTGCGCGGCCCGGGGCTCAAGATCGACAGCATCGACATCGACTGACATAAGGAGCCACGTGAGGGTCGACATCGAGCAGCGGATCCTGGCGGCCAACGACCATCTTGCCGAGGTGAACAGGCGGCGCTTCGCCGAGCACGGCGTGTTCGTGCTCGACCTGATGGCGTCGCCCGGCGCGGGCAAGACATCGACGATCCTCGCCACCATCGCGGCCCTGCGGGACCGTTACCGGATCGCGGTGATCGAAGGCGACATCGCGAGCACGGTCGATGCCGAGAAGGTGCGTGCGCACGGCATCCCGGCCGTGCAGATCAACACCGGCGGCGCGTGCCATCTCGAGTCGGCGATGATCGGCCGCGCGGTCGACACGCTGGACCTGTCGGTGCTGGACCTCATCATCATCGAGAACGTGGGCAACCTCGTCTGCCCCTCGGATTTCGACCTCGGCGAGAACGCCAAGGTGATGATCCTGTCGGTGCCCGAAGGCCACGACAAGCCGTACAAGTATCCGAACATCTTCCAGGTCTCGGAGGCCGTCATCCTGAACAAGTACGACACGCGTGCCGTGTTCGACTTCAACGAGGACGAGTTCCGCGGCGTGGTGCGCAGCCTCAACGGCACGGCGCCGGTCTTTGCGATCTCGGCCACCAAAGGCGACGGCGTCTCGGAGTGGGCCGAGTGGCTGGCAGGTCGCATCGAGGGAGCGAAGAAAGAGGCGGCCTCGTGATGGACAGGAGCGAGGCGCTCGTTCTCGTGCGCGAGATGGTCCCGAACCGCAACCTCGTCAACCACTGCGTGGCGACCGAGATCATCATGGAGGCGCTCGCGCGCCACTTCGGCATGGCCGGGGACGACGTCGAGCGGTGGGCGTTGGCGGGCCTTGTGCATGACCTCGACTACGCGCAGACAGCCGATGACTTCGAGCGACACGGCATCGTCACGGCCGAGATCCTCGCGGGCCGTATCGACGACGAGATGCTGCACGCCATCCTCGCCCACGCCGGCAAGGCGCCGCGCGAGTCGCAGATGGACACGGCGCTGTATGCGGCAGACCCCGTCACCGGCTTCATCGTGGCAGCCGCGCTCGTACGGCCGGACCGGTCTTTGGCGGGGGTCGAGGTGAGCTCGCTTCTCAAGCGGTGGAAGGAGAAGGCCTTCGCCCGCGGCGCCGACCGCGACCAGATGGCCGCCTGCGAGGAGCTGGGCATGACTCGCGAGGAATTCCTCGGCCTGTCGCTTGCCGCCATGCGGGCGCGGGCCGCCGAGATCGGGCTGTAGCAAGGGCGGCGGACGGGGTCCGCAGCGCATCGCGGTAAGCCTGCGGTTCACGTTCGGCTTGACTCGGCGTATATACTCGGCTTCGAATTGCTTCCGCACGGCCGGAGACCGTCACCCATGATTCTCGTCATCTCTGAAAAGAACATCGCGGCCAAACGCATTGCTGAGATCCTCGCGGTCGGCAAGCCGAAGGCCGGCAAGGTGTACACGACCCCTGTGTACGAGTTTCGCCGCGACGGCGAGGACTGGGTCTCGATCGGCCTCAAGGGTCACATCATGGAGGTGGACTTCGCGCCTTCACTGTCGCATCAGGCCGTCCGGGAGCTCGGCGCGGCCGACCCGCGCGTGCTGCAGGGGGGGGTCGCGGATCTCCTGGGCTCGGAAGGCGAGCTCGACTTGGGGAAGTGGCGTCTCGAGACGCTTCCGGTGCTCGCACGCGTCGACGTGGAGAAGGTGCCCAAGGAGAAGGGCATCATCCAGTCGATCAAGAACCTCGCGAAGAAGGCGGACAAGGTGATCATCGCCACCGACTTCGACCGCGAGGGTGAGCTCATCGGCGCGGACGCCCGAGACATCGTGCGCTCGGCGAACAAGACGGTGCCGGTCACGCGGGTGCGGTTCTCGGCCATCACCAAAGACGAACTCGAG
>JAJZRZ010000044.1:7082-10015 GCA_021850085.1 Actinomycetes bacterium
AAAGAGGGCGAACTCTCCGAGGAGCTCGCGCAGGCGGGAGAGACCCGGCAGGACATCGACCTCATCTGGGGCGCGGTGCTCACCCGCTACCTCACGCTCACGCTGCAGAAGGTCACGAAGAAGCCCTTCGGCGACGTGCTCTCCTCCGGGCGCGTGCAGACGCCCACGCTCAAGCTCATCTGCGATCGGGAGACGGAGCGCGAGGCGTTCGTGCCCGAGGACTACTGGGTGGTCCGGGGCACCTTCGCGCAGGGCGGCGAGGAGTTCGTGGTGCCGCACGCCACCAAGCGCTTCGACGCCGAGCCGGATGCGCGCGCGGCGCTCGAGGCGGTCTCCGCGGCGGCGGAAGGCGTCGTCCGCGACGTCACACGCACTCGCCGACAGTCGGCTCCGCCCGCGCCCTTCAACACCACGGCGCTCATGGCGGCGGCGGCCTCGGAAGGCATGTCCCCCGCGCAGACCATGCGCGTGGCCGAGTCGTTGTACATGAGCGGTCTGATCTCGTACCCGCGTGTGGATAACACGGTCTACCCGCCCAGCCTCGACATCAGGGGCCTCCTGCGGACGCTCGCAGACGTTCCGGTCTATCGCGCGCACGCGCAGAAGCTCCTCGGAAAAGGACAGCTCACCGCGACGCGCGGCAGCAAGGAGGCCACTGACCACCCGCCCGTGCACCCCACGGGCGTGGCGGACCCCGACAAGCTCGACGCCCAGGCGTGGAAGCTCTACAACCTGGTCGCCCGGCGCTTCATGGCCACGCTCTCGGACCCGGCGGTGATCGAGGGCACGACCGTGCAGCTCGACGTTGCCGGCGAGGGCTTCGTCGCCAAGGGCGACGTGATCGTGGTCCCCGGTTACCGCGCCATCTACCCGTATGGGCTGCGCAAGGACGAGCATCTGCCGTCGATGGAGGCGGGGGAGCGCGTACGCTTCCTCGGCGCCGAGATGGAGGGCAAGCAGACGCAGCCGCCGGCCCGGTACTCGCAGGGCAAGCTGATCCAGGAGATGGAACGGCTCGGCCTGGGCACCAAGGCAACGCGACACGACATCATCCAGACGCTGTTCGATCGCAAGTACGTGACCAACGACCCCGTGGAGCCCACCTTCAAGGGACGGAGCGTCATCGACGCTCTCTCGCGGTACGCCGAGGAGATCACCACACCGGACATGACCGTGTCGCTCGAGCGAGAGATGGACGCCATCGCCAACGGCCGCTCCACGCTTCCGGTGGTGCTCGGCCATTCGCAGAACGCGCTGGCGACTGTCATCGAGGAGCTTCTGCCGCGCGTGGCAGAAGTGGCCGACATGCTCAAAGACGCCATCGACGAGGACGCGAAGGTCGGGCGCTGTCCCATTTCGGGCCACGATCTGCTCATCAAGTACTCGCCGCGCAACCGGAGCTACTTCGTCGGCTGCATGGGCTACCCGGAGTGCATGGTCACGTATCCGCTTCCGAAGAACGCGAAGTACCAGGCAAGCGACGAGCCGTGCCCGGTATGCGGGACCCCGCAGATCAAGGTCATCCAGTTCCGGAAGCGTCCCCGCCTGATGTGCCTGTCCGCCGAGTGTCCCAGCAAACGCGGTCCGGAGATCGTCATCGCAACGGGGGCTTGCCCCACCGGGGACGGCGGAGACCTTGTGGTGCGGTACTCGGCAGTGGGCAGCCGCTATGTCCGCTGCACCAACTACGAGACGTGCAAGACGTCCTACCCGCTCCCGCAGTCGGGCGAGATCGAGCCCACCGCCGAGGTTTGCGAATGCGGAACGCCCAAGGTCATCGTGCATACGAGCAAGGGCCCATGGACCATCTGCATCGACCCGTCGTGCCCTCTCAAACCCGAGCGCCCGAACGGCCGCGCCCGTCGCGGCGGCGGTACCCGTACGGCTGCGGGCGGCGGCAAGAAGGCCGGCGGCGGTACCCGTACGGCTGCGGGCGGCGGCAAGAAGGCCGGCGGCGGTACCCGTGCGGCTGCGGGCGGCGGCAAGAAGGCCGGTGGCGGCAAGAAGGCCGGTGGCGCGAAGAAGGCCGGTGGCGCGAAGAAGGCCGGCGGCGCCACGGAGCCCCCGGGCAGTGATACGGCGGCGTAGCGAGGGCATCATCTGAAGTGATGTCGCCGGCAGCCGAGGAGCCAGCGTGAGACTCGCGGTCGTGCAGCACCGGTTCCGCCCCGCGCCAGCCCAGGATATCGAGGCGCTCGTGATCGCCTCGGCCAAAGCAGCCGCCCGCGAGGCCCGCGCGCTCGTCCTTCCCGACGTTCTCGCGCTGCGTGACGATCCGCTGCGCGACGATCTCATGCGCAGACTCGAGGAGACCGTGCCGCGAGCCGAGGTGATCGTCCCGCGCCCGGGCGGGATCGATGCGGCACCATACGTGCTGCGCGAGTCCGACGGGCTGGGGCGGCTCGCGCTGCTGTGGGGTGATGCCTGCCTGGACCCGGATGTCCTCGCTGCCGTTCAGGCGGCCGGACCCGGACTCGCCGTGCTCTGGCCGGGGGCCGAGTCGGAGCTGCAGGCGCAAGCCGTGCTCGAACTCGCCGTGCCGCTCTCCACGTCGCTCGCATCCGTGATCGTCGTGGTGGAACCCGACGGCGCCGAACTCGGCGAGCCCGGCCACGGCAGCTCGGCGGTCGTCCACCTGGGGCAGGTGCTGGCCGAGGCGATGCGTGGGGACGACCTTCTCGTGGTGGACCTGCCTGCTCCGCTCGGCCCACCCGAGGCCCGCGCGCTCCTGCCGCAGGCCCCGCCCGTGCTCACCCAGCGCCTGGCGGCGCACCGTGGCCATAAGGTTGCGGTAGACTACCCGGCCGACCTCGGCTGAGGGGCTGCGCCCGGAGGGTCGGCTGCCGGGCGCGTGATAGAATCCACCCGTGCTTCACATACCATCTCCGCGTCGCGGAGGCGGTGGCGCAGCGCCTTTCACGAGAGGGGTTCGG
>JAJZRZ010000045.1 GCA_021850085.1 Actinomycetes bacterium
CCATCACCAACGACGAGATCCTTACGATGAAGTGCGATGTGCTCATCCCGGCGGCGCTCGAGAACCAGCTCTCGGCCAAGAACGCCGACGGCCAGCTTTTCGTGATCGACAGCTTCGGTCTCGACGAGCCGTCCACCAAGAAGGCCGCCGAGGTGCTCAAGGCCCTCGGCATCGACCGCCGCGTGACCGTGGTGGTGGCCGAGGACGACTTGAACGCGACGCTCTCGCTGCGCAATATCGAGCGCGTGCGCGTGATCACCGCTTCCGAGGCGAACACATACGACCTGGTGGACAACGTCTCCGTTCTGTTCACGAAGCCGGCCCTGGAGTGGCTCGAGGGGGTGCTGAGCTGATGCATGCACACGACGTCATCATCCGGCCGATCGTGTCGGAGAAGAGCTACGACCTGATGGAACAGAACCGTTACACGTTCGAGGTTGCCAAAGACGCCAAGAAGGAGCAGATCGCCCAGGCGGTGACCGAGGTCTTCGGCGTTACGGTGGTCAAGGTGAACACGATGAACGTGTCTGGTAAACCGCGGCGAGTCCGCTACAATAAGGGGCTGTCGCGCTCATGGAAGAAGGCGATCGTCACCCTGAGGGATGGCGATACGATCGACCTGTTCGCCGGCAGGTGAATCCCTTGTGCTCCCAGTTTGCTGGGAGTGCGGTGGCTGATGGAGCCACCCGGCACCGTGGTAGGAACGTCCGGCGTCGGACCACTCGGAAGAGCGCCTTCCGAGTCCCAAGTGGTCCGGCAATCGGAACGAAGGAGAAGCAATGGGACTGAAGAAGTACAAGCCGACATCCCCGGGTCGTCGATTCCAGACGGTCTCCGACTTCTCGGAGATCACCTCCACGACGCCGGAGAAGTCGCTGCTCGAGCCGCTGTCGAACAACGGCGGCCGCAACAACAACGGCCGTATCACCACCCGTCATCAGGGCGGAGGACACAAGCGTCGCTACCGCAAGATCGACTTCAAGCGCAACAAGGACCTGGTTCCCGCCAAGGTCGCGACGATCGAGTATGACCCGAACCGCTCGGCCCGCATCGCGTTGCTGCACTACGCCGACGGCGAGAAGCGCTACATCCTCGCCCCCGAGAAGCTCTCGGTGGGTGATGTCGTCGTCTCGGGACCGCAGGCGGACATCAAGCCGGGCAATGCGCTTCCTCTCGCGAACATACCGACCGGTACCGTCGTGCACGCCATCGAGCTCCAGCCCGGCAAGGGTGCGGCGATCGCGCGTTCTGCCGGCGCGTCGGCGCAGTTGATCGGCAAGGAGGGTCCCAACGCCATCCTGCGCATGCCTTCCTCGGAGATGCGCATGGTGCAGCTCACCTGCCGCGCGACCGTAGGCGAGGTCGGCAACAGCGAGCACGCCAACATCTCTGTGGGCAAAGCGGGACGAAACCGTCACCTCGGCAAGCGCCCGACCGTGCGCGGTACCGCGATGAACCCGGTCGACCACCCGCACGGCGGTGGCGAGGGCAAGAACAAGACCGCCGGACGTCACCCGGTCACCCCGTGGGGTACCCCTACCAAGGGTCACCGCACGCGCGCCAAGCACAAGTCCTCGGACCGGATGATCATCCGCCGCCGCAAGAAGTAGGGAGTTGGAGATGAGCAGAAGCCTCAAGAAGGGACCCTACGTCGAGCCGCGTCTCCTGAAGCGCATTCAGGACATGAACGAGGCCGGCGAGAAGAAGGTCATCAAGACCTGGTCGCGCGACTCGACCATCTTCCCGGAGATGGTCGGCCACACGGTAGCGGTGCACGACGGGCGCAAGCACGTGCCGGTGTACGTCACCGAGTCCATGGTGGGTCACAAGTTCGGAGAGTTCTCGCCGACAAGGACCTTCCGTGGGCACGCCGACGACCGGAAGAAGGGCAAGCGCTGATGGAAGCAAGAGCAACCGCCAAGTACGTGAGGGTGAGCCCGCGCAAGGCGCGCGAGGTGATCGACCTCGTCAGGGGCAAGTCGGTCCCGGACGCCGAGGCGATACTGAAGTTCACGCCGCGTGCGGCCGCGGAGATCGTGGGCAAGGTCGTGCACAGCGCGGCGGCCAATGCCGAGAAGCAGCACCGCGTTCGCCCCGAGACCCTGTTCGTCTCCGAGGCGTACGTGAACGAGGGTCCCACCATCAAGCGCATCCGCCCGCGCGCCATGGGCCGTGCGTTCCGCATCAACAAGCGCACGAGCCACATCACCGTGGTCGTCAAGCAGCGAGAGGAGGCGTAAGGCGCATGGGTCAGAAAGTCTATCCGATCGGGTTTCGCCTCGGCATCACCGAGGAGTGGCGCAGCCGCTGGTACCAGGACAAAGGCTACGGTCAGACGCTCGCTGAGGATCTGGCGCTCCGCAAGTACCTGAAAGCGAAGCTCCGCCGCGCCGCCATCTCGCGCATCGACATCGAGCGCAAGGGCGACAAGGTCTTCGTAGAGATCTGGACCGCGCGTCCCGGCATCGTCATCGGCAAGAAGGGCGCTGAGGTGGACGTGCTTCGCAAGGAGCTCGAGAAGCTCGCGGGGCACTCCGTCGCTGTCAACATAGTCGAGATCAAGCGCCCTGAGCTGGATGCCACCTTGGTGGCGCAGAGCGTGGCCGAGCAGCTCGTGGCTCGTGTCTCGTTCCGCCGTGCGATGAAGAAGGCCGTCACGAGCGCTATGAAATCTGGAGCGCTCGGCATCCGCATCCAGTGTTCGGGTCGCCTTGGCGGCGCCGAAATGGGTCGCCGCGAGTGGTACCGCGAGGGCCGCGTGCCGCTTCATACCCTGCGCGCCAAGATCGACTACGGCACGACCGATGCAGTGACTACCTTCGGTGTCGTCGGCGTGAAGGTGTGGGTCTACCGCGGTGACAAAATGCCAGGACAGACGCTGACAGCCGCCGAAGAAGCAGCGCTCGTCGAGCGCCCCCGTCCCGATCGCAGCGATCGTCCGCGTGGCCGCAAGCCAGGTGCCGGAGCAGGAAGGAGAGGCTAGATGCTGCTTCCCAAGCGAGTGAAGCACCGTAAGGTGATGCGCGGCTCCCGCAAGGGCGTCGCCAAGGGCGGCACCGAGATCGCGTTCGGCGACTTCGGCCTGAAGGCTCTCGAACCGGCGTGGATCACGAACCGGCAGATCGAGGCCGCTCGTATCGCGATGACCCGCTACATGAAGCGTGGCGGCAAGGTCTGGATCAACATCTTCCCGGACAAGCCGGTAACTCAGAAGCCCGCCGAGACCCGCATGGGTTCCGGCAAGGGCAACCCTGAAAAGTGGGTCGCGGTGGTCAAGCCCGGACGCATCATGTTCGAGATCGCGGGTGTGAGTGAAGAGGTGGCCAAAGAGGCCATGCGTCTCGCCGCGCAGAAGCTCCCCATCAAGTGCAAGTTCGTGACCCGTGCTGACAGTGGCGGTGAAGGTTAGATGAAGGCGACTGAGATCAAGAACCTGGCGGATACCGAGATCGCCGAGAAGCTGAAGGAGCGCAGGACGGAGCTGTTCAATCTCCGGTTCCAGCTTGCGACCGGACAGCTCGACAACCCGCACCAGATCACGTCGGTCAAGAAGGACATCGCACGCCTGCACACCGAAGCGCGCGCCCGCGAGATCGCGGCCGCCCGGACTCAGGCGTAAGTGGGAGGACGGCAGATGAGCACCGATCGCAACCGCCGCAAGGAGCGCCAGGGAGTCGTGGTTTCGACCGCTGGCGAGAAGACCTGCGTGGTCAAGGTGGAGTACCGCAAGCGTCACCCGCTCTACGGCAAGATGATCACGCGTAGCGTGAAGTTCCACGCGCACGACGAAAGCAATGACTGCGGCTTGGGTGACGTGGTCCGCATCATGGAGACGCGCCCGATATCCAAGCTGAAGCGGTGGCGCCTCGTCGAGATCGTCGAGAAGGCCAAGTAGCATCAGCGTCGACGCAGGCGAGGCTGATGCCCGCGGGATCGAGCAGGCTCGCTCACGCTCGCTGCTCATCCCGCGGCCACGAGGTGGAGGAAGAGAATGATCCAGCAGGAGACACGGCTCAAGGTGGCCGATAACTCCGGGGCGAGGCGAGTGGCCTGCATCAAGGTCCTCGGCGGCTCCAAGAGGCGTTACGCGTATGTCGGCGACACCATCGTGTGCGCCGTGAAGGAGGCCACTCCCAACGGGGCGGTCAAGAAGGGCGATGTCGTCAGGGCGGTCGTGGTGCGGACCAAGAAGGAGGTGCGCCGCCCCGACGGTAGCTACATCAAGTTCGACGAGAACGCCGCGGTCATCATCGACAACCAAGGCAACCCCAGGGGCACGCGCATCTTCGGGCCGGTCGCCCGCGAGCTGCGCGATCGCAAGTACATGAAGATCGTCTCGCTTGCGCCGGAAGTCCTGTAGGAGGTTCGTAGTAATGGCGAAGTCACTCACGATCCGTAAAGGCGACAAGGTCCACGTGATCGCCGGTAAGGACAAGGGCAAGGAGGGCAAGGTCCTCCGCTCGGTGCCGGAGAAAGAACGCGTGGTCGTCGAGAGCGTGCACATGATCAAGAAGCACACCCGTCCGAACCAGAAGAACCGGCAGGGCGGCATCATCGAGATGGAGGGCACCATCCACGTCAGCAACGTGATGCTGGTGTGCCCGAACTGCAGTCAGCCCACACGTGTGGGTCGTCGTCGCGAGGACGGCATCCGCATCCGCACGTGCAAGAAGTGCGGCAAGGACGTCGACAAATAACGGTCACCCGGACCGGACGGTCCAGGTGATGAGAAGTCCCGGCGGGTCGGCAATCCGCTCGGGCGCGAAGACAACGGGAGGTCGACCACGTGGCACCACGATTCAAGGAACGGTACCGCACCGAGGTCGTGCCGGCGCTCACCGAGCGCTTCGGTTACGGCAACGTGAATGAGGTGCCAAAGCTCGAGAAGATCGTCATCAACATGGGCGTCGGCGCTGCCACCCAGGACACCAAGCTTCTGGACTCGGCTGTCGCCGATCTCACCATCATCTCGGGCCAGAAGCCCGCGATCACACGCGCGAAGAAGTCGATCGCGAGCTTCAAGCTGCGCGCAGGCATGCCGATAGGCTGCAAGGTCACTCTGCGCGGCGACCGCATGTGGGAGTTCTTCGATCGTCTGCTCTCGACCGCGCTGCCTCGCATCCGCGACTTCCGTGGAGTGAGCGACACCGCCTTCGACGGCCGGGGCAACTACTCGCTAGGCGTCACCGAACAGCTGATCTTCCCCGAGATCGACTACGACAAGGTCGATAAGATCCGCGGGATGGACATCACATTCGTCACGAGCGCCAGGACGAACGATGAGTGCCGTGTCCTGCTTGAGGCGTTCGGATTCCCGTTCAAGAAGTAGAGTTCGGAGCCAGGGCGTCCTCGCAGAAAGACGCCTTCTCGAAGGAGGTTTTTGCACAGTGGCTAAGAAGTCGATGATCGCCAAGGCCAAGCGTACGCCGAAGTACGCTGTCCGCGCGGTCAACCGCTGCAACCGCTGCGGTCGGCCCCGGGCGTTCTACCGCCAGTTCGGCCTGTGCCGGGTGTGCGTGCGTGAACTGGCGAGCCGCGGCGAGCTGCCCGGTGTCCGCAAGGCAAGCTGGTAGGCCGAAGGACTGCGGGCGGTCGGGCTCGTAAGGCGCGCCGGTCACGGGCCGGGGCGAACCGCCGAGCACGGACGATCCGGATCATAGGAGGTATTAGAGACAATGAGCATGACAGATCCCATCGCAGACATGCTGACGCGTGTGCGCAACGCGAACAACGCGTTCCAGACGTCCACGTCGATGCCGTCGTCGAACAAGCTCGTCGCGATCGCGAAGATCATGAAGGGCGAGGGCTACATCGAGGACTTCGAGGTGGTGCCGGGCGAGCCGCAGGCCACCCTGACCATCACCCTCAAGTACGGCCCGAAGAAGCAGCGCACGATCACCGGCATTCGCCGGATCAGCAAGCCCGGCCTGCGGGTGTACGCGAAGAAAGACGAGTTGCCGCGGGTGCTCGGGGGTCTGGGCATCGCGGTCATCTCCACCTCGACCGGCGTCATGAGCGAGAAGCAGGCCCGCGCCGCTGGCGTCGGCGGCGAAGTCATCGCCTACATCTGGTAATCGGACCGGAGCGAAAGGAGCGAAGCCGTGTCCCGTATCGGCAAGCAGCCCATCCCGGTTCCGGCCGGAGTGGACGTACAGATCGACGGCATTGACGTCACCGTGAAGGGTCCGAAGGGCACCCTGTCCCAGTCGTTCAACGCCGACATCCATATCGCGCTCGAGGAGGGCGCGATCCACGTGCGCCGTCCGAGCGACGCGCGTCAACACCGCAGCCTCCACGGCCTCACGCGGACTCTCGTGGCCAACATGGTGACGGGTGTGTCCGAGGGCTTCCGCAAGGACATGGAGATCGTGGGCGTGGGCTATCGGGCGACGCTCAAGGGCAGCGACCTCGACCTGTCGCTCGGCCTGAGCCACCCCATGGTCGTCAAGGCCCCGGAGGGGATCACCTTCGAGGTGCCCGCGCCGAACCGCATCTCGGTCCTTGGCATCGACAAGCAGCGCGTCGGCCAGATCAGCGCCGAGATCCGTGGCATCCGCCCACCGGAGCCCTACAAAGGCAAGGGCATCCGCTATGCGGGCGAAGTGGTCCGTCGCAAGGCCGGAAAGGCCGCGAAGTAGTCACCGAGGATGCGCCCGTCCGGGCGTGAGATGAAGGAGTCGAGGGACGATCATGGATAAGCCGAAAGCGAAGGCTGCAGGTCTCGCCCGCCGCCAGCGCCGCGTCCGCGGGAAGGTGAGCGGCACCGCCGAGCGCCCCCGTCTGCGTGTCACCCGCACCGCCATGCACATCTACGCACAGCTCATCGACGATGTCGCTGGCACCACGCTGGCAGCCGCCTCGTCGATCGATTCGGAGTTGCGTCCGACGCTCGCGTCCGGTGCCAACGCTGACGCCGCCAGGGCTGTCGGTGTCGCCGTCGGCAAGCGCGCGCTCGAGGCCGGGATCACCGAGGTCGTCTTCGACCGCGGGGGCCGGCTCTACCATGGCCGTGTGGCCGCTCTCGCCGAGGGCGCGCGCGAAGCCGGCCTGAAGCTCTAAAGAGACGAGGAGGATCCAGTAATGGCATACGACAGCAGCGCTCAGGTCTCGGAGATACAGGAGCGCGTCGTCTACATCAACCGCGTGGCCAAGGTCGTCAAAGGCGGCCGCCGCTTCTCATTGACCGCGCTCGTGGTCGTGGGCGACGGCAACGGCCGCGTCGGCGTCGGCATGGGCAAGGCTGCCGAGGTGCCGATCGCGATAAAGAAGGGCATCGAGGACGCGAAGAAGAACATGTTCACGTTCCCGCTCGCCGGCACCACCATCCCGCACGCAGTCACCGGCGAGTACGGCGCGGGCAAGGTGCTGCTGAAGCCAGCGGCCCCCGGCGCCGGCGTCATCGCAGGCGGACCGGTCCGTGCCCTGCTGGAGCTGGGCGGCGTGAAGGATGTGCTGTCGAAGTCACTCGGCACGAGCAACGCCCTCAACATCGTGAAGGCGGCCGCCGAGGGTCTGAGAGAACTGAAGAGCCCGGCCGAGGTCGCCCGCAGCCGCGGCAAGTCGGTCGGTGCGATCTACGGTTCGGAGGGTTAGATCAACAATGACAAAGCTCAAGATCACGCAGGTGCGCAGCGCGATCGGTCTGCCGAAGGACCAAAAGGCGACCGTGAGGGCCCTCGGCCTGAAGCGGATGAACGACACGGTCGAGCAAGACGACACCCCCGCGATCCGCGGGATGGTGTTCAAGATCAAGCACCTCGTCCGCGTGGATGAGGTCTAGGCCGCGGAGCCTGGAGACGATACGAGTCAGCCGGCGGCGAGCAGCCGGCGCCTACGGGCATGAGTGCCCGGGGACAAGCGAAAAGGAGCATCAGATGCAGTTGCACGATCTCTTCCCGGCGCCGGGATCCAGCAAGCACCGCAAACGGATCGGACGCGGCAACGGCAGCGGGCACGGTTCGACCGCCGGTCGCGGTGACAAGGGGCAGAACTCCCGCGCTGGCGGCGGCAAGGGCCCCGGTTTCGAGGGCGGCCAGAACCCGATCCACATGCGCATGCCGAAGCTCGGGGGATTCAAGAACAGGGGCCGCGTGGAGTACGCGGTCGTCAACGTCGGCCGCCTCGATGAGCTGTTCGCCGCAGGCGAGACCGTGGATGTGGACAGCCTGTTCGCCAAAGGTGTGATCAAGGCGAAGACGGTTCCCGTCAAGGTTCTCGGCGACGGAGATATAACCAAGGCGCTCACCGTGAAGATCGACAAGGTGTCGGCACCCGCGCGGGCCAAGGTGGAAGCGGCTGGAGGGACGGTCGATCTGTCGTGATCGAGGCCATCAGGACCGCTCTGCGCATCCCTGATCTTCGCAAGAAGATCCTTTTCACGCTCGCGATCATCGCCGTCTACCGCGTCGGCGCGCACATCCCTGTGCCGGGCGTGAACCCTTCCGACGTGAAGGACCTCGTCACCGGTGCGGGAACCGCGCTCGGTCTGCTCAACCTCTTCGCCGGCGGCGCGCTCGAGAACTTTGCGATCTTCGCGCTCGGCATCATGCCGTACATCACCGCGACGATCATCATGCAGCTGCTCCAAGCTGTGGTTCCGACCATCGAGCGGTGGTCGAAGGAAGGCGAAGCCGGTCAGCGCAAGATCACTCAGACCGCCCGCTACATGACCCTCGTGATCGCGCTGATGGAATCATTCGGCCTGCTGACCGTCTTTCAGGCCCCGGCTTCGGCAGGCGGTCTGGGCGTCGACTTCGACCTGCTGACCGAGATAGTCATCGTGATCTCGCTGATCGCGGGCACGGCGGCCGTCATGTGGATGGGCGAGCTGATCACGCAGCGCGGGATCGGCAACGGGATGTCACTGCTCATCTTTGCGAGCATCGTCTCGCGGTTCCCGCAGACCATCATCGCGTCGTTTCGGGTCAACGCCTGGCTGATGATCCTCATGCTGGCCATCGCGTTGTTCGTGGTGGCGGCGGTAGTCTTCATAGAACGTGGTCAGCGCCGCATCCCCGTCCAGTACGCCAAGCGTGTTGTCGGCCGGCGCGTGTACGGAGGCGTGGGAACGTACATCCCGCTCAAGGTCAACGGCGCCAACGTCATCCCGATCATCTTCGCGTCCTCACTGCTGCTGTTCCCGACGACGATCGCGCGCTTCTTCACCGATGTGGCTTGGCTTCAGCGCTTCGCCACCGCGATGTCGGCGGGGTGGATGCACATAACGCTGTACGCGATCCTCATCGTCTTCTTCGCGTACTTTTATACGGCGCTCGTGTTCAACCCCATCGAGACGTCGGACAACCTGCGCAAGAACGGCGGGTTCATTCCGGGCGTGCGTCCCGGCCGGCCCACCGCACAGTACATCGCGGACGTCCTGAACCGCATCACGTTGCCGGGCGCGCTGTTCCTTGCCGCGATCGCCGTTGCGCCGCAGATGGTGTTCCAGCAGACCGGCGACCCTCTCGTGCAGGCCTTCGGCGGGACATCCATCCTGATCATGGTGGGTGTGGCGCTCGAGACGATGCGTCAGCTGGAGAGTCAGCTGCAGATGCGTCATTACGACGGTTTCTTCAAGTAGAAGCGGGCGCACGCGCCCGATCAGGATCGTGTGAACGCCCCGGTGCCGGAAGAGCGACCCGGCACCGGGGCATTGATGCAACAGGAGGGGACGGATGAACGTGATGCTTCTGGGCGCTCCCGGCGCCGGCAAGGGGACTCAGGCTGCCCGCATCGTGGAAGATTTCGGTTTGCTGCACCTGTCCACGGGGGACATCTTGCGCGCTGCTGTGACGGACAAGACCCCGCTCGGCCTGGAGGCCAAACGCCACATGGATGAAGGCGGCCTCGTGCCAGACGATGTCGTCATCGGGCTGGTGGAGGAGCGCATCACGCAGCGAGACGCCCTCGAGCGAGGCGTGCTCTTCGACGGGTTCCCGCGCACCATCCCGCAGGCCGATGCGCTCGGTGACGCGCTCGCCTCGGCGGGACTCACGCTC
>JAJZRZ010000046.1 GCA_021850085.1 Actinomycetes bacterium
CTGGTACCGCGGGCGGGGCGCGGGCGAAGCGGCGCCGTGCGAGATGGTGGGCGGCTGCACGCTGTGCGACGACGCGAAGGTGCCCTACATCGACGAGCTGGACACAGGGGACAACGCGTCAATGCGGCTTATGCAGACTGCAGAAGCCCGCACGCGGGGCCTTATCAAGCCGGAGGTGGAGTGGGCCGGCGACGGCATCGTGGCGGTCACGATGTTCCTGCCGGCCGCCGAGCCGGTGGCCGAGGCGGCCGCGCTCGAGCTCGGCCGTGCGATGAACCTCTCGGACTGCGAGGTCATCCACAAGCGCGTGATGCACCCCGCCGAGGGGACGCTGATCGAGCTCAAGGGCCGCCTCGACGTGGCCATCGACCCCGCCACCCTCACGCTGCCCGAGCCGCCGGACCTGCTCGATGACGACGACATGCGCGAGTTCGTGCACGCGCGCAACGTGCGCGTGGTGGCAGCCACCGTTGGCAACGACGAGCACTCGGTGGGCATGCGCGAGATCATCGACATCAAGCATGGCGGGCTCGAGAAGTGGAGCTTTTCCGTGACGTATCTCGGCACGAGCGTGCCGATCGAGAAGGTGCTCGACGCCGCCGTGGAGCACGCGGCGAGCGCCGTGCTCATCTCCACGATCATCACGCACGCCGATGTGCACCGCGAGATGATGGAGAAGCTCGCCGACCTCGCAAAGGAGAAGGGCGTGCGCGACCGGTTGCTCCTCATCGCCGGCGGCACGCAGGTCACCGACGAGCAGGCGCGAGGCTGGGGCATGGATGCCGGGTTCGGCCGCCGCACCAAGGGCGTGGCGGTGGCGAGCTTCATCGTGCGCGAGATGCGCGCGCGTGGGCTGTAGCGGCTCCGTCGCCCAAGCCGTGGGGTATATCTCACGATGACCGGTCGTGCTTCCTGAACCAGACTGTGAGGGGACTTCCATGTCGCACGAACTGCCACCGCTGCCTTACGCCAAAGACGCGCTCGAGCCGCACATCTCGGCCGAGACGCTCGACTACCACCACGACAAGCACCATCAGGCCTACGTGACCAAGCTGAACGAGCTCATCGCCGGGACCGAGCTTGCCGAGGCGCCGCTCGAGGAGATCGTGAAGCGGTCGTCCGGGCCCCTTTTCAACAACGGCGCCCAGACTTGGAACCACACGTTCTTCTGGAGCTGCATGTCGCCACAGGGCGGAGGGGCGCCCCAGGGCGCACTTGCCGAAGCGATCGAGCGCGAGTTCGGCTCGTTCGAGCAGTTCAAGGAGCAGTTCGCCAACGCCGCTGTCACGCAGTTCGGCTCGGGTTGGGCGTGGCTCGTGAAAGACGCCGACGGCAACCTTTCCGTGATGAGCACCAGCAACGCCGGCAATCCGATGACCGAGAACAAGAAGCCGCTGCTCACGTGCGATGTGTGGGAGCACGCCTACTACATCGACTACCGCAATGCCCGGCCGAAGTTCGTGGAGGCGTTCTGGAGCGTCGTGAACTGGGAGTTCGTGGCGGAGAACCTCCGCGGGTAGGACCGCGGAATCGACGCGGCGCGACGATACGCACTGATACACACTCTTGCTATGCTGCTGCCATGAAGTACCGGCGGCTGAACATCACCCTCCCTGAGGACACCTTGGCGCGCGCGGACGCGTTTGCGCGTGCGGAACGCTACTCACGAAGCGAGCTCATCGCCACCGCGCTCGAGGCCTTCGTCAGTGGCGAGACGGCTCCGTCAGGAATGGCTCGCGAGAGCGGGGTCGCGTACGCGCCTCAAGCGGTGGGGCTCAATCCTTCGATAAGGCCGCTGGTGCCAGACATCATAGATGTTTGTCGTCGGCACGGGCTGGTGTACGCGGCGCTCGTCGGTTCATCGACGCATCCGGACCCTGCAGTGAAGCCTCGAGACTTGGATCTGCTGGTACGTTTCCCGGTCGGCGCCGCCAGGCGCGCCTGGGACCACATCGACCTGCGCGACGAGTTGGCGACGATCGTCGCCAGGCCCGTCGACCTTATCGAGATCGACGCGGTCACGAACCCGCACCTTCAGGAAGAGTTGCGTCGAACGAGGGTGGTGCTGCTTGAGGCCGCGTGATCCTGCTATGGCGGCACACGATGCGCTGGTCGCTGCCGAATGGGTCGCGTCACGTTGCGACGGAGTCACCCTGGAGCAGTTCACCGAGGATGACGTCCTGCGCCTCGCGGTGGAGCGGCAACTGGAGATCGCGGGGGAGGCGCTGGCCCGTGCGGAGCGCGCGGATCCGGACTTCACGCAGATGGTCCCGGACTTGCGCAGGGTCATCGGGCTTCGGAGCGTGCTAGCACACGGATATGATGTCATCGACCCGCACGCGATCCACCTGGTAGCCACGATCAGCGTGCCCGCACTTGCGGTGGCATTACGCCAACTGCTCGGCATGGAGGACACCGAATGACCGCTGCCCGCTCGGTCGATGCACTCGTGGCCGAGATCGGCTCCACCACCACGGTGGTGTGCGCTTTCGACGGTCTGGCCGAATGGCCCGACTCGCGGCCACGCCTGATCGGACAGGGCTTCGCACCAACAACCGTCGCGCACGGCGACGTGGGCATCGGTGTCGAGCGTGCGCGCGCCGGGCTCGAGGCGCAGCTCGGCGTGCTCGAGCCGGGACTCACCGTGGCGACGTCGTCGGCGGCCGGCGGCCTGCGGATGACGGTGCACGGGCTCACGAGCAAGATGACCGCCATGGCCGCGCGCGAGGCGGCGCTCGGCGCGGGCGGGGTCGTGGAGCACCAGACGTCGGGGCACCTGCGCGACATCGACCTTGAGCGGGTGGACGAGGTCTCGCCCGGTCTCATCTTGCTCGCCGGCGGCGTGGAAGGCGGCGACTCGGAGGTCGTGCTGTTCAACGCGCGACAGCTCGCGAAACTCTCGGTGCGACCGATCGTGGTGTACGCGGGGAACTCGTCGGCGGCGCCGGAGGCGCTCGAGATCCTCAGTGCGGCCGGCTTTCGCGTGCGGCTCACCCAGAACGTGTACCCTTCCGTTGACGAGCTCGACATCGTGCCCGCGCGCCACGCCATCCATGACGCGTTCGAGGAGCACATCACCCAGGCGCCCGGCATGCAGCGCATCGGCGAGCTGGTCACTGGCCGCATCCTCCCCACGCCCGGCGCGGTGCTCATCGCAGCCGAGGTGCTCGCCGGAGCGCTCGGCGACCTCATGGTGGTGGACGTGGGCGGCGCCACGACCGACGTGCACTCCGTCACGGACGGCACGCCGGAGATCTCGGCCATCGCCACCGACCCTCAGCCGCGTGCCAAGCGCACGGTGGAGGGCGATCTGGGAACGTATGTGAGCGCTCGGCATGTGGCCGAGCTGCTGGCACCCGCCGAACGGCCGACGCTGTTGCCTCCGGCGGTGCCGTCGACCCCGGAGGAGATCGCCTCGGCTGCTGTCCTCGCTCGCACCGCGACCCTGACGGCTGTGGAGCGTCACGCCGGGCGGTTCGTCCACCTGTATACCCCGAAAGGGCGGCAAACGGTCGCGAAGGGTCGCGACTTGACCGCCTGTCGGCTCATCGTCGGGACGGGCGGCGCGCTCACGCGACTGCCGGGCGGCGACGCGATATTGGCCGAGGTGCGATCGCCCGCCGCGGGCGGCGACCGCCTGCTGCCTCCGGCCGACGCCGTAGTGGCCCTCGACCGCCACTACGTCTTCGCGGCGTGCGGGGCGCTCGCGGTGCACTTCCCCGACGAAGCCATCGTCGCGCTCATGCGCGAGAGCATCGGGCTGTAGGGACATGCAGGCAGACCCGCCGAGGAGGAACCCGTGACCGCACAGGCAACCGTGACCGTAGACCTTGCGAAGGTGGCCGACAACGCCCGCACCGTGGTAGAGGCGCTCGGCGGCCGGACGGTCTTCGGTGTCACCAAGGTGACGTGCGGCTCGCCGGAGGTGGCGCGTGCGATGCTCTCCGGCGGCGCGTCGGGCATCGCCGACTCGCGGCTCGAGAACATCGCTCGGATGCGCGAGGCGGGGGTTTCAACCGAGTACTGGCTGCTGCGGGCGCCCGCGCCGGCGCTCGCCGAGGAGGTCGTGCGGCTGGCCGACGTCTCGCTCGAAAGCGAGACCGAGACGCTGGGGGCCCTCGATGCGGCCGCCCGTCGCGCGGGCGTGCGCCACCGAGTCGTGGCGATGGTGGACCTCGGCGATCTGCGCGAGGGCATGCTCGCCGAGGACCTGCCCGGCTTCCTCGAGCGGGCGAGCCGACTGCCCGGCATCGACGTCTTCGGCATCGGTGCGAGCCTCACGTGCTACGGCGGCATCGTGCCGGACGCGGACAACCTCGGGCAGCTGGTTGCGCTTACACAGACTGCAGAAGCCCAACTCGGCCACCGCCTCCACGTGAGCGGCGGCATGTCGAGCTCGCTGGATGCGCTCGTGGACGACGTCCTCCCGTCGCGCGTGGACAGCCTGCGCGTGGGGGAGAGCATCCTGCTCGGCGTGTCCACCGTGACGCGGCAGCAGATCCTCGGGCTCCACACGGATGCGATCACCGTGAGCGCGCCGGTGATCGAGTGCTTCCGGAAGCCATCGGTGCCGTGGGGAACCATCGCCCAGGACGCTTTCGGCGGCACGCCCGTCTTCGAGGACCGGGGTCTGCGACGGCGCGCGGTGCTCGCGATGGGGCGCCAGGACACCGTGCCGAGCGCACTTGAGCCAGTGGACCCGCGCATGCGGGTGCTGGGCGCGTCCTCGGACCACCTGGTGCTCGACGTCGAGGACCTCCCAGTGCCGCCGCGCCCGGGCGACCCCATCGAGTTCGTGCCCGGCTACTCGGCCACGCTCGCGGCGTTCACGTCGCCGTACGTGCTCAAGCGCTTCGTCTGAAGCGACCCCACCGAGGCCGCCCGCTGCTCAGTCGGCCACCACGCGGTGCAGTCCGCCGGCGAAGTCGATCACGTACAGCTCGCCCTCATCGTCCTCGCCGAAGCTTGAGATCAGCATCGCGGTGTCGATGAGCAGCCGCGTCTCGGCGGCGCCGTCAGCCGAGCGCTGCAGCCCCCAGATACGCCCGTCCACGAAGTCCGCGTAGAAGTACGTCCCCCACAGAGGCGCCTGCTCGCTGCCCCGGTACGCATAGCCGCCGGTCACCGACTTGCCGGCGTCGCGATCGTACTGCACGAGCGGCATCGTGAAGCCTTCCGCCGAAGGAGCCTCCTCGCCGCCGGGGTAGGTGTGCGCCCCCTCGTAAAGGTTCCACCCGTAGTTCTCGCCCCCTTCCGAGTGCGCCGGCTGGAAGTCGATCTCCTCCCACGCGTTTTGGCCCACGTCGCCGATCCACAGGTCGCCGGTCTCGCGGTCGAAGGAGTAACGCCACGGGTTGCGCAGCCCGAACGCCCAGATCTCGGGCCGCACACCCGGCTCGTTCACGAACGGGTTGTCCTCGGGTATCGCATACCCTGCCAAGGAGGTGTCGCTCACGTCCAGCCGAAGCATCTTGCCGAGCAGCATCCCGAGGTTCTGTCCCATGCCTTGCGGGTCGCCGCCTGAGCCGCCGTCACCGAATCCCACGTAGAGGTAACCGTCGGGGCCGAAGGTGAGCATTCCGCCGTTGTGGTTCGCGAACGGCTGCTCCACGGTGAGCAGCACCTGCTCGGATGCCGCGTCCGCCGCATCCCCGTTCACGCGGAACCGCGAGATCACGCTCGTGCCGGCGGTGTCGGTGTAGTTCACGTAGCAGACCTGCGAGCGGGTGAAGTCGGGTGGGAACGCCAGGCCGAGCAGCCCCTGCTCGCTTCCCCGGCTCACGCGGCCGGATACGTCGAGGAACGGCTCGGGGTTGCTCTTGCCGTCACGCAGCACCCACACACGCCCGCCCTTCTCCACCACGAACAGCCTGCCCGAGTCGTCGCCGGCGCCCGTTGCGTACAGCGGCTGGTCGAAGCCGGTCGCGACCGGCTCGAGCGCGATGGCGATCTCGGCAAGCGGCGTGACCGCACGCTCCGGCTCCCCCGCCCCGGTCGGCTCCTCCGACCCGGCCGGCGGCGCCACCACAGTTGGCTGAGATGGCTCGCCCTGGCATCCCGCGAGCACGAGCAGCGCGGCGAGTGCAAGCGTGACCGAGATGTGGTTCCCGTGAAGCGCCATCACGCCGCTCCTTTCCGTCACTACGGTATACCCGTCGATCGGCGGCGGACGCGGTTTCTTCGGCGGGCAGGCGGGGTAGAGAGGTGAAAAGTCGCGGCGGTCAACGAGAGAGAGAGGTGATTCGAGCATGAAGCTCATGGAGCAAGAAGGCGCGATCATGACCTGCAACGTCACTCAGTGCTCGTACAACCAAGTCGAGGAGTGTCACGCGGAATCGATCCACGTCGGTGGCGACCATGCGATCTGCGACACATTCACCACTACCGGGGTGCAGGAGGTCGTCTCCTCCACCGAGGGTGAGGTGGGCGGGTGCGACATGATCGAGTGCCACTTCAACGAGGATCGGGACTGCGAGGCCAGCGGCGTCACCGTGGCGATGCACAACGGACACGCCGATTGCTTCACGTTCCGCCCGCAAGTCTGACACGGACGGAAACGCGGATGGGTGGCCGGGCGCTCCCACGCGCCCGGTGACTCGCGCTGCGGTAGACTGGCATGCAGGCCCACGCACCAAGGAGGTCCACGCATGCCGTCGACCATGCCCGAACCGCTCGAACGGATCACGTTCGACACGGCCGAGCTTGTGGCTGAGCACCCTCCACATCTTCGGCACACCAACAAGCTGGTTGTGTACAAGATCGCCTGCTCCGAAGGGTGCGATCACGGTGGCTCGATCGAGTACACACGCTGGTCGGCGCTCGCCCTGCCCGAGCGAGTGAGCCCAGCAGCGGTTCTCGGCCACGCGAAACCGCGCCCGGCGATCTATCAGTACGAGCGTCCGGCCGATCTGCCGGATGCGATCGAGTGGTACGTGAACTTCGCCGACCCGCTGCTGTTCTATGCCTATGGCTCGGGACTGTTCGCGCAAGACGAGATGCAGTCAGCCGAACACCCGGCGCTGGGGGCGCTTGTCGAGGCTCTGCATGTGGGCTCGCAGCGCGCCGTGACCGAGGACGACAGCGGACCCACGCCCGTGCTCGTGGCGGGCGTGGAGCGCCGCGCGAACGTGGCCATCGATCCGTGCAAAGAGGCAGGGCGGCCCCGCGGACTGTACGGCAACGAGTTCTCGGCAGCCTCGCCGGAGGTGGTCCGCCGCGCCACCACGCGCATCGAGCCACCCACCATCACAAACCTCATCGCTCTTGCGGCGCCCTCCTACGGCGTGGGTCGCTACACGCGCGAGACCATCGAGCGTATCCTCGTGACGGCCTACACCGGCTTTGCGGCGGCGGCGCACGAGTCGGCCCGCATCGCGCCGGGCAAACCGGTCGTGATCGACAGCGGTTACTGGGGCTGCGGCGTGTTCGGCGGAAACCGCGTGCTGATGTCGCTGCTGCAGCTCGTGGCGGCCGGCATGGCGGGCCTCGACCGGCTCGTGTTCCACACCATCGGCCCAGAGGGAGCGGCGCCGTTCGAAGAGGCGCTGCGCGTCCTCGAGCAGGAGCTGGCGCCGGCAGGGGAGATGGCCACCGACGAGCTGCTCGAGCGGGTCACCGCCATGGAGTTCAGCTGGGGCATGAACGACGGGCGGTAGGCGGCCATGACGTTCTCGCTCGTGGCGATCGGGCTGCTCGCAGGCGCCTGCGCGTGGCTCGTGGGGCACGCCTTCGTGGCGCCCCGCGACTCGTTCCTGCGCTCGGCGCCCGGCGGCATGGTGCTCGCGGCCTGCGTGCTGCTCGCGCTGTTCGCGCCGGCCACCATCGCGGACTTCCTCGAGGCGCGCGGCCAGTGGCCGGCGTGGCCGACATCCGACCTCTACCGCCTCGTCTGCGCGGCAGTCGTGGCGCTCGGCCTGCTCGGCGGGCTGCGCGTGTGGCGCATGCGGCTGTTCTCGGGCGACGCGCGGCTGTTCCGCCTCGACGAGAGCGCAGCCAGCCGTGCCGAGGCGGCGCTGCCACTCGCGGGTTCGCTCGCCGATGCGCTCGACGTGCTCGCGCGGGAGAAGGTGGCACAGCGCGATGTGCCCCGGCTCTCCTCGGCGCTCAGGCGCTTGGGCGCACGCTACTTCCACCAGTTGCCCGAGAAGCGCGGCGAGGTGTACACGCTCGTGGCCAAGCATGTGGGTCCGGCCGTGGCTGCTGACGTGACGGGCCTGCTGCTTGAGGGCGCGGGACGGAAGTAGGGCTACAGGGAAGCTTCGTGTTTCACGAACGTGCCGCGATCGAGGTCGCGGAACGCCTCCTCGAGCTCCTCGCGCGTGTTCATCACCACCGGCCCGCGCCACGCGACCGCCTCGTGCAGCGGCTTGCCGGTCAGGAGCAGGAAGCGCGCTCCGCGTGCGCCCGCAGTGGCCGAGAACGCGTCGCCGTGGCCGAAGAGCACGAGCGTGCCCTGCTTCGCTTCGATCTCCTCGGCTTCGCCGCCGAAAGAAACGCTGCCCTCGAAGAGGTACGCGAACGCCGTGTGCTGCGCGGGGGTGGAGTGCGCCCACGAGGCGCCTGGTTGCAGCGTGACGTCGAGGTAGCCGGGGTCGAGGTCCTCGTCGTAGGCTGGGCCGCGCTGCTCGCCCTCCGTGCCAGCGATCACGCGCACCGTGGCGCCCTCGGCGGAGACAGTGGGAATCTCCGAGGCCTTGATGCTCCGGTAGGAGGGGTCGCTCATCTTGCGACGCGCGGGGAGGTTGGCCCAAAGCTGGAAGCCACCCATGCGTCCGGCGGCGGTGCCGTGAGGCATCTCCTGGTGGATGATGCCGCTGCCGGCGGTCATCCACTGCACGTCGCCCGCGCCGATGGCGCCGCTGTTGCCGATGGAGTCGCCGTGCTCCACCTCGCCCTCGATGATGTAGGTGATGGTCTCGATGCCGCGGTGCGGGTGCCACGGGAACCCGGCCTCGTACTGCGACGGCTCGGCGCAGCGGAAGTCGTCGAGCATGAGGTAAGGGTCGAAGAGCTCGTACTGGCTCGGGCCGAACGCCCGACGCAAGCGCACGCCCGCGCCCTCGCGCACGGGGACGGGCTCCTCAACGAGCCGGACTTCTCGAACCGATGGCATGAAGGGCTCCTTCCAGCGAAGGTGTTCACTGAGGAGATACCCAGGCGCGGGAAGCAGGATGCAGTGCCTTGACAGCTGTCTCAACAAGCGCACATTGTGTGCAATATGTACAGTAAGACTTCACAAAATGCACACAGATCCTCAGCTGACGCAGAAGCTCTGTTCGTGATCGCTGAAGCACAAAGGGGCTATTTCACGACGGCCCAAGCTGCGGAGGCGGGTTATTCTCGGAACCTCGTCGCGCACCACGCGAAGGCGGGCAATTTCAGCCGAGTGCGCCAAGGCGTGTATCGGCTCAGTCGCTTCCCAAGCTCTCCTCGTGAGGACCTATACGTGGCTTGGCTCTCGGCCGGGCCACTCGCCGTTGTCTCTCACGACAGCGCCCTGGAGCTCTTCGGGCTGTCAGATGCCATACCGCGTGACACGCACATCACGATGCCGAGAGGCAGCTCTCGCCGCCGTCCAGGCATCCGAATGCACACCTCTGTGCTTGCGGCTGAGGACGTGACGAGGCGAGAAGGCCTTCCGGTCACCACAGCGGTACGCACGATCGCCGATCTTGCGCGCGTCGGTTTTCCCACCGAGCATCTCCAGCGAGCAGTATCGGAGGCACTGGAACGAGGAATGGTGACCGAGGAGCAACTCGCGCGGCAGAGTTCATTGCGCGGCGGCCGGCTTGCCCGGCTGCTCTCGCCACTACTTGAGGAGCGCAAGCGATGAGGTACTCATCTGGGGCCGCGTTTCGACGCGCACTGGAGACGAGGCTTCTCGAGGAAACGCGTACGAGGGGCATGCCCCTGATCCGACTCCGCAAGACGTTGGCATTCGACCGTCTGCTTGCCAGGATGCTGGCTGTCAGCCCGGAGAACTGAGATC
>JAJZRZ010000047.1 GCA_021850085.1 Actinomycetes bacterium
CCTGCCTTTGGCGCCGGAGTTGGTACGCCGGTGGACCGTCACTACATCGTGCGCTTCCTGAACGAGAACGCCGAGCTGGTTAAGGGCACGGTACTCGAGGTGGGCGGGCGATCGTACACCGAGCGTCACGGCACCGGCGTGACCCGCTGCGACGTCCTGAGCGCAGTCCCGTCGACAGAGGCCACCTTCGTGGGAGACCTCAGCAGCTGCCCCGAGATAGCCGATTCGACGTATGACTGCATCATCCTCACGCAGGTCCTGAACTGCATCTACGATGTGCGCGGCGCGATCGGCGAGGTGCACCGCATCCTGAGGCCGGGCGGGAGCGTGCTGTGCACCTTTCCCGGCATCTCGCAGGTGAGCCGTTACGACATGGAGCGATGGGGTGACCGCTGGCGCTTCACCTCGCAGTCGGCGTCTGAGCTGTTCGGCAAAGCATTCGGGCCGAGGCAGGTGCGGATCTCCACCTACGGCAACGCGTTCTCATCCATCTGCTTCCTCCAAGGGATCCCGGCCGAACGTCTCCGACAGGTCAAGCTCGACCGCTGGGAGCCCGATTACCAGCTGATCATCGGCGTCCGAGCCACCAAGCATGCCGATGGGTAGCGTTTCCGACGCACGCATCCGGGTTGGTCAGACCGTACGTCGCCTCCGCCAGCAGGGGGCGGGCGCAGCACTCGTTCTCACATACCACAGGGTCGCATCGCTGCCCGAGGACCCGGACGCGCTCGCGATCGATCCGGCTGTGTTCAGCCAGCAGATGGCGGTCCTTGCCGAAAGGTACACCGTGATCACCGCCACGGAGCTTCGACTGCGCCTGCGATCGCGAAAGCGTCTGCCGCGGCGCTCGGTGGTGGTCACCTTTGACGACGGGTACTTCGACCTCGCGCTCAACGCGCTTCCGATCCTGACGCGACACGCGGTGCCGGCAACGGCCTTCATCAGCACGGCCGAGCTCGGCACGGCGCGCGAACGATGGTGGGACGAGATCGCCTACCTGTGTTCCGGGCGGCACACCCTCGGCGAGCGGATCGTACTGGAGTCGGGTCCGCGCAGGTTCGAACATGTGGCGGAGGCGGGACCTGAGGGATTGTCATCCCTGCGCGAGGGGCTGCGCGAGCACCTCCTGGCAACGCCCGCGAGCATCCGCGCCTCCCTCCTCGGCGAGCTGTTCGATGCGACCGGCGTTGTGAGGCCGCAGCGGCCCGAGTACAGAAGCCTCACGGCCGAGGAAGTGCGCTCGCTCGGGGACGAGGGGATCGTCACTGTTGGCGCGCATACGGTGAACCACGAGAAGCTCTCGGCACTTGACCCATCCATGCAGGAATCGGAGATCCTTGGGAGCAGGAGGCGACTCGAAGCCATCCTGGACAAGCCGGTCACGCTCTTCAGCTATCCTTACGGTGGACGGGACTCCTTGGATCGCACGACGTCCCGCCTCGTCCGTGAGGCCGGCTTTGAATGCGCGTTCGCCAACTGGTTCGGCCTGACGTTCCCATGGACCGACCTGTTCACGATCCCTCGTTGCCCCACCGGGGGGCGGGACGCCGCAGGGTTCGACGATCTCCTTGATCGGTGGTTCGGCATGGGTCGATGACCCATTGACGTGCAGATGCAGGAGTGGCAAGCGGGGTGCTACGGGCAGGCTGCCGGGCGCTCGGTGACGACGGAGGCGGGCGGCTGCATCGCCCGATACAGTCAGAGGAGGTGTAGGGTGTGAGCATGCTGTCGCGTGTCCCGGAGCCGTTCAGGAAGGCGGCCGTCGCGCTCTTGCCTGAGGCGTGGGTTCGTTGGATCCGGCGCGCGATGATGCGCCCCTACCGGATCGAGTATGTGGTGGCGCCCGAGAGCCGGCTCGCACGCTTCGTGAAACGGCGCGTCCTTCGCCTCTACTACCCCCCCAGCATGGTTTCGCGACAAAGTGCGCTCGCCCGCCGGGTCGACACGCTGCTCGGGCGCAAGCCGCAGCTGTACCACTTCGAGATCCACGTCACCGACCACTGCAACCTCAACTGCAAGGGCTGCATCCACTTCTCAAACCTCGCCCCTCCCACCTTCATCGACGAGGAGAGCTTCACGCGTGACATGGCGGCGATGGCGAAGCTCTTCGACGTCCGACAGGTCTATGTCATGGGCGGCGAAGCGTTGCTCCACCCGCGAATCGAGCGGTTCATACGCATCGCACGCGATCAGTTCCCTCACGCTCACCTGGTCTTGCTCACCAACGGGCTTCTGCTCACCCGCATGGACGAGGACTTCTGGCGCGCGCTCTCACACGAGCGCGTAACGCTCATGTGCACCAGCTACCCGGTCAGGCTTCCGGTCGACGAGATCGAGGAGCTGGCCCGGATCCACGACGTTCAGCTCGAATGGACCGAGAAGCGTTCCGAGTTCTATCGCATCCCCATAGATGTCTGTGGCCGTCAGGACGGGACGGATGCGTTCCGGCGATGCGACGGCGTGGGCAACTGCCCCATCGTCCGCGACGGCAGGCTCTACCCCTGCGCGTACGCCGCGTATGCCGACCTGCTGGTGGGCACGTTCGGACTCACCGGTCTTCAGGCCGCCGAGCGCGACTCGCTCGATATCCTCGAGCCTCCCGGCGGCAGACAGGCGATGCGCTTCATGCGCCATCCGATCCCGTGGTGCCGCCACTGCGACTTCGATCGTTTCGCGGTGTACGAGTGGGAGCACTCGCGACGCTCGCTCGACGAGTGGACCGGCTGACAGACGCGACTCAGATCGGTCCCATCCGGCCTGCGAGGCGCCTTACACGCTCCACGAACGATCTCCGCTCGGCCTCGCTCAAGACGAGTGCCCAGACGCACACGGCGTACATTACGAGTGCCACGATGCCGGATACAGCGATGCCCATGAAGCTTGGCGGCAGGAGCCAGGCCATGACGGCTGCCGCCAGACCGGTCAGGGGTAGCGGCAGATAGCCGGCCCAGGTGAAACGCAGCCACGCCGACAGCGTCACGCCTGTCTCGCGAAGCATCAACCGGGCGTAGAGCGGAAGCTCCAATAAGCTCGACAGCAAAGTGGCGCACGCGACCCCGGCGGGACCGAGAGGGCGGACGAGCGCGATGCTCAGTCCGAGATTGACCGCCGCGATCGCGTAGGACCTCGGGACCCATGACCCGAGGCGTCCACTCGCGGTGAGTATCGGGTCTCCCATGAGCAGTGGCGGGTACAGCAGCTGGCCCAGGATCAACAGCTGTGCCACGAGAATGCTCTCGCCGAACTCCGCCCCAAACCAAACGTCGATGAACGGTCCCGCGAGGACTGCCAGCACCACGACCAGCGGGACGATCGCGAACGTGATGTAGCGGCCACCCCGCAAGAAGAGCGCTCTCAGTGCCCTGTCGTCCCCTCGGGCAACGGCGCGTGCAACGACGGGCAGGACGGCTGAGGTTGGCAGCACCGCCACCTGGCCGATCAGCATACTGAGTTTTGCCGCCACATCGTAGATTGCGACTACGGCCGGGCCCAGGGCCACGCCGATGACGATCCGATCCACCTGCTCACGGTTGAGGAACTGCGCAACACTGTTCATGAAGACCGGCATCCCGGAGGCGATGATCTCCTGGGCGACGACGCCGCTCGGCGGACAGACCAAGCGCCTCGTGGGCCCGATCGCCCACAGTGTCGCGATGTTGAGAAGCGACCCTGCCACCATGACCAGCGCGCCCAGGGCCATGAGCACGACAGGTCCCGCATCAAGATACAGGACAAGACCGATGGAGCCGACGTTCGCGAGGGTGGAGAACACCGACGTGCGGGCTACGAGATCGTAGCGCTCGAGCCCGTGGAGGACGTGCGCCGCCACCGAGGAGGGCCAGTACCACACCTGCATAGCGGCCCCGACCCACAGGAGCGTCTGAAGCAGCGCGGCCTGCTCCTCCGTCACGCTGAACAACCAGCCCGCCGCGTGCCCGACGGCGAACATGAGGCCCGCCACGGCGATGCCGATGAGGGCCAGCAGCATGGCTGAGCTGGACACCACGCGCGAAAAACCCGTGACGTCACGCGAGGAGAGCCGCTGAGCGACCAGTCGCACCGTGGATGCGCCGACTCCCAGATCGAGCATCTGCGTCATGCTAGCGACGGACACGGCGATGACGTAGACGCCATACTCGGCCGTTCCGAAGGCCCGCACAAGCAGCGGGAAGAAGATGAGCGTAGAGAAGACCTGGGCGAATTGTGCCAGACCGTTCATCGCGGTGTTCCTGGCGATGCTGCGTCTACCCTGCTGAGCGGGAGTCTCGGTGGCCTCGTTCAATCGTCCTCGTTTCGGCTGTGCACCGTCGAGCCGCAGCCGGATGGTAGAATCGCGCCTGTCCGCCCGCTTCCCAAGAAAGCGCACACGGTGAGAAGAAACCCGCTCCGGAAACTCCTCGCAGCGCTCAGGTGGCGCCTGCGCAACCGATTCTACCTGACCTACGGTTTCCGGGGCACGGCGCCCATCAACCCGGGATACGGCTACGGTCTCGGCACGGTGATCGACCGCTACTACGAGCACAGCTTCCTGGAGGAGAACCGGCCGCTGATACGCGGCCATGTCCTCGAGGTGGGCGACCGGAAGAGCACCGACCGCTTCGGCTCAGGAGTCACCCGCGTGGACGTGCTCAACCCCGTACCCGGACCTGGTATTGACATCGTGGCCGATCTCACGTCATGCCCGCAGGTGCCCGATGACACCTACGACTGCGTGCTGCTCACAGAAGTGATCCACGTGATACTGGACATGGAGACCGCGATCTCGGAGATCCACCGAATCCTGAAGCCGGGGGGCTCGGTGATCGCGACGATGGCAGGCATCGCGCAGGTCAATCGGGGAGCGATGGAGGAGTACGGCGACCGGTGGCGCGTCACGTCACTCTCGGCCGGCGAGCTGTTCGCCACACGGTTCCCCATGCGGAACATCACTGTGCGCACGTACGGCAACGCGCACACAGCATGCTGCTACATGCAGGGCATACCCGCCGAAAGGGTGAAAGCCTCCCGTCTCGACCTTTGGGAGCCCGACTATCAACTCATCGTGGCGGTCGTAGCCACGAAGCCCTCTTAGAGCAACGCTGAAGGGCCGCACAAGCAGCAGGTGGGCCTCAGCTCTCGCGCTGCCACCTACAAGTCGTCCGGCAGCCCGATGCGCCCAAGGACAGCTGTCGCGGCCGCGACGGCCGGGCCAGTCAGATACACCTCGCTCGTGGGGTCGCCCATCCTGCCGACGAAGTTGCGGTTGGTCGTGGCAACGGCCCGCTCGCCGGCCGCGAGGATCCCCATGTGGCCGCCGAGGCACGGCCCGCAAGTGGGAGTGGAGACGGCCGCCCCGGCATCGAGGAAGATGTCGGTGAGCCCGGTGTGCATCATGTCGCGGTAGACCTGCTGGGTGGCCGGGATGACGATGAGGCGGACGTCCGGATGCACGGTGTGACCCTTCAGCACCGCGGCCGCCTCCGCCATGTCCTCGTAGCGACCGTTGGTGCACGAGCCGATCACGACCTGATCGATCTTCACGTCGCGGGCCTCGGTGACCGGACGCGTGTTGCTCGGCAGGTGCGGGAAGGCCACCGTGGGCACGATCGCTCCCGCGTCGATCTCGTAGACCTTCGCCCAGGTCGCATCAGGGTCCGAGAAGAACTCGTGCCAAGGTCGCTCGGTGCGCCCCTCCATGTACTCGCGCGTCACGTCGTCCACCGCGATGATGCCGCTCTTGCCGCCCGCTTCGATCGCCATGTTGCAGATCGTCATCCGGCCAGCCATGCCGAGCGAGGCGATGGTTTCGCCCGTGAACTCCATGGCCTGGTACAACGCGCCATCGACGCCGATCATGCCGATGATGTGGAGGATCACGTCTTTTGCGCTGACGCCGGGCCGGAGCGTCCCGGTCAGGTCGAACCTCAGGCTTTCCGGCACCTTGAACCAAGCGCGACCCGTGGCCATGCCCACCGCGGCATCGGTCGAACCTACGCCTGTGGCGAACGCGCCGAGCGCACCGTAGGTGCACGTGTGGCTGTCCGCGCCGATGATCACATCGCCGGCGCCCACGACGCCCTGCTCGGGCAGCAGCGCGTGCTCGACGCCCATGCAGCCGATCTCGTAGTAATGCGTTATTCCTTGGGCCTTTGCGAACTCGCGCATCATCTTCGCCTGCTCGGCGCTCTTGATGTCCTTGTTCGGCGTGTAGTGGTCCGGAACGAGCGCGATCTTCTCGCGGTACAACACCCGCTCAGTGCCGACCTTGGCGAACTCCTTGATGGCGATCGGAGCGGTGACGTCGTTGGCGAGCACGAGGTCCAGGTCGCACTCCACGAGCTGCCCGGGCACGACCTCGTCGAGACCGGCGTGCGCGGCGAGGATCTTCTCAGTGATGGTCATCGGTCGGGGCATGCGTCGTGCTCCTTCCAGCGCTGCAGTCCTGTCATCGCCCTACGGCAGAGCGGGCACGGCCGCCGCGCGCGTGGCCGCCGCATCCGACGTGTCACCGGATACGAGCGCGCCCACCGCCGCGTGCTGCCTGTCGAGGGCGGCCGCCTCACTGGCCGCCTGTCCCGCTAGCCGCAGCAACTCATCATCGCGAAGGTGGGCTCCCGCGCGCGCCCGCAAGGCCGCCTGCCATGCTGCGGCCGGGTAGTCCCGCGGGCTCATCGTCCGCGCCTCGGAGAACGCGGCATCGGCGGAATCGTACAATTCGCGCACCCGGACGGCGGATGTTCCGCCCATGATAGCGGACGGCACGAGTTGCGCCAGTGCCTGAGCCTCCCCGCGTGCGTACTTCACCGACAGCGGGTTGAGCTCTCCAGCTTTCCCGGCCAACCTCGCGGACTCCTCGAAGCGCCGCTCGTGGTAGGCGTCGCGTGCCGCCAGATAGGTGACATCCGCCGCGAGCAGCGCAGCACCCCCGAACACCGCCACGGCGAGCGCAAGCCCGGACAGCGCCGCGCTGGCGGGCCGAGCGAAAGCCGGAAGCGTCACCGGACGTGCCCCCGGTCTGCCGAGAACACCGAGGACTGCCCACAGCGGCAGGACGGAACCCGGGACGGCGACGTTGGTGAGCATGAAGCCGCAGTACCCGAGACAGCCGATCCAAGCACCCGACATCAGCACGGAGCCCGCGGGTGCCTCGTCCGTCACCCTCACGAGCGCTCGCCCCCGCCAAAGTGCCAGGCCCAGAGCCGCCACCAGCAAGAAGGCCCCGGGCAGGCCGAGGGTCGCTGCGTATTGCACGGGCCACGAGTGCGCGTTGTTCACGATACGGTTCTCTCCGAAGGCCGCCACATAGGCGTCGGTGCGATGCAGGCGCATCGCTGGCAGGAACGCGTCGGGCCCGTAGCCGAGCAGCGGCCGCTCCCGCACCGCCTCTGCGGCGATCCCGATCGCGAACGTGCGCTCGCTCGCACCACCGCCCGCCATGAAGGCGTCCTCGATCCGCTCGACGATGTTGGTCTCGCCGGTGGTGGTCATCGAGATCGCGACGGTCAGTGCGACGACGGTTGTGGCCGCCGCGATCAGGGCCATGGGTTTGCGCCCCGGGCGTGCCCCGCCGCCGCTGCGTCGCCACGCCCATACCATGATGCCCACCTCAAGGATCGCGACCAGCCACGCCGCCCGCGTGAAGGTGGCGATGACGGCACCCCCTGCAATCAACGTGGCGGCCCACCAGGCCACGCGCGCGCGGGATCCCGCGGACGAGACGGCCAGCGCGGCAAGTACCGGCAACGCGAGCACAAGCAGTCCTCCGAGGAAATTCGGGTTGCCCAACGTGCCGAACGCGCGACGGGTGTCGAACGCGAAACCTTCCAGCGCATAGCCGGCAGGGTCGATCCCCATGAACTGGAGCAGGCCGTACGCCGCCATGAGCGCCGCGCCGGCTCCGAACGCCGAAAGGACGGCTCGCGCATCGGCGACGCGGCGCACCGCCTGCAGGCCCAACCCGTAGAGGGTCCCGTACATCAGCACCGTCACCAAGCCTTCGAGCCGCTCGGACTGTCCGAGAAGCGCGAGAGCGCGGTGCGGCGACAGCGCGGTGGAGACCGCCGCCCAGGCACCGAGGGCCGCGAGCACGACCCACACGGAGTCCAGCCGAAGCACTGGGGGCTTCGCGCGTGCGGCGAGCCACCAAAGCAACCACCCCGCCGAGGCGAGTGCCGCGGCGAGCACGAAGCGAGGAAGCGCGATCGGGTCGTAGGTAAGTGACTGGCTCCCGATGCCCAAGAAGGTCAGGTTGCCCGAGACGACGGGCACGAGCGCGAACATCGCCCCGAGCACAAGCACGGGCAACTCGTAGCGCCGCTGCATGCTAGATCTCGTCCGCCACCGTCTGCTTTTCGGACATGAGCAGCCTGTTGAGGGCATTGGTGTACGCCTTGGCCGACGCAACGATGATATCGGGATGAGCGCCGCGGCCGGTGAACGTGCGGCCGTCCTCGCTCTTGACCCGGATGGTCACCTCGCCCACCGCGTCGATGCCGCGCGTGACCGACTGAACGCTGAATTCCGTGAGGTCGTTGGGCACCTGCACGATGCGGTTGATCGCGTGGTAGACGGCATCGACCGGGCCGTTTCCGTGGCTCGAATCGATCAGGCGCTCCCCGTCTGCGGTGACCAGTTCGACGGTGGCGGTCGGGATCCCTGGATCGCCGCAGCTCACGTGCACCTGCTCGAGGTGGTACATCTCGCCCACGGTGCGCTCGGCCTCACCCACCAAGGCCTCGAGATCCTCGTCGTAGACCTCCTTCTTCTTGTCGGCGAGCTCCAAAAACGCTTCGTGGATCTTCTCGAACTCGGCGTCTTCCATGGCGAAGCCGAGTTCGGCCAGCCGGTGCCTGAGCGCCGCGCGACCGCTGCGAGCGGTGAGGACGATGGAGGAGCCGCCGGCGCCCACGTCGGCCGGGTCGATGATCTCGTAGGTGGAGCGCTTCTTGAGCACGCCGTCTTGGTGGATGCCGCTTGAATGCGCGAACGCGTTGGCACCCACGATCGCCTTGTTCGGCTGGACGAGGATACCGGTGATGCTGGAGACGAGCCGCGAGGCGCGCACGAACTCTTTGGTGTTGATGCCCGTGTCCACGCCGAAGACGTCGGGGCGCATCTTCAGCGCCATCACGACCTCTTCCATCGCCGTGTTGCCCGCACGCTCGCCGAGGCCGTTGATCGTGCACTCGATCTGCCGAGCTCCCGCTCTCACCCCCGCGAGCGCGTTGGCGGTGGCCAAGCCGAGGTCGTTGTGGCAATGGACCGACACGATGACGTCCTCGATTCCACGGACGTTTTGCATCAGTCCGCCGATGAGGGCCCCGAACACCTCGGGGTAGCTGTAGCCGGTGGTATCCGGGATGTTCACCACGGTGGCGCCAGCGCCGACGACGGCCTCGACCATGCGGTAGAGGAACTCGGGCTCGGCGCGGCCGGCGTCCTCGGCGTAGAACTCGACGTCGTCGGTATGGTTGCGCGCAAGCTTCACCGCGGCGACCGCCCGCTCGAGAGCCTCCTGCTCGCTGATGCGCAGCTTGTCGTTGAGATGCGAGGGGCTGACGCCGATTCCCGTGTGGATCCGGGGGCGCTTTGCCCCTTCGAGCGCTTCGGCGGCACGCTCGATGTCGGCCGGCACCGCACGTGACAGCGCGCACACGACGGCGGCATCGCCCACCTCGGCGGCGATCCGGCGCACGCTCTCGAAATCGCCGGGGCTGGAGATGGGGAAGCCGGCCTCGATCACGTCCACGCCAAGGCGGACGAGCTGGCGAGCTATCTCGAGCTTCTCCGCGGTGTTCATGCTCGCGCCGGGCGACTGCTCGCCGTCGCGCAGCGTGGTGTCGAAGATGAAGACCCTGTCTGCCGCGCTCATCGTATCTCCCTGTCGGTCGGAGCGCTGAAAGCGGCCCGATACTCCGGTATCCACTATCGCAAGGAACGCGAGGTTGGGGAAGTGCCCT
>JAJZRZ010000048.1 GCA_021850085.1 Actinomycetes bacterium
CGATCTGCTCGAGCGGCCCAGGCGGACAAAGCGTGAACACCACCGACTCAGCGGTACGCATCACGCACCTGCCCACCGGGCTCGTGGTGCAGTCGCAGAACCAGAAGTCTCAGCTGCAGAACAAGGAGGCGGCGTTGCGGGTCTTACGCGCCCGCCTCTACGAGATGGAGCTCGAGAAGCAGCAGGCCGAGCTCGGAGCCGCCCGCAAGAGCCAGATCGGCAGCGGTGACCGAAGCGAGAAGATCCGCACTTACAACGTGCCGCAGGACCGCATCACCGACCACCGGATCGGGCTGACGGTGCACAACCTTCCGGGAGTGCTGATGGGGGACCTCGATGCGATCCTGGAGGGCCTGGCGGCCGCCGACCGGGCCGAACGTCTGGCGGCGGTGGTCTAGCCGATGGCCGAGCGCGTCTGGACAGTGAAAGACGCGCTTGAATGGACCTGCGGGTTTCTGGAGCGCTCGGGTGACGAGTGCCCGCGCCGTTCCGCCGAATGGCTGCTTTCTTCGGCCACGGGGCTCTCGCGCGTGGACCTCTACGCCTACTTCGACCGTCCGCTCGCACCCGGCGAACGCGAGCGCTATCGAACACTCGTAGCGCGCCGGGCCGAAGGCATGCCTTTGCAGTACGTCACGGGCGAGATGCCCTTCCGCCACATCGTGATCCACTGCGAGCCCGGTGTGTTCATCCCGCGCCCCGAGACCGAGGTGCTCGTGGACGTGGTTATCGACCACATGAAGGGCGTGCCCGAGCCGGTGATCGTCGATCTGTGCACGGGCTCCGGGTGCATCGCCCTGTCGGTCGCCAGCGAGCATCTCGGTGCTCGCGTGTGGGCGGTGGATGTCGCGGCGGTTGCGGTTGGCACCGCTCGTCGGAATGCGCTTCACGCGAGGGTGCCCGACAGGGTACAAGTGGTCCATGGAGATCTCTTCGACCCGCTGCCACGCGAGCTGCTCGGAGCAGTCGACTTCATCGTGTCCAATCCTCCGTACGTGCCCAGCGCCGATCTCCCCGATCTCCCGTCCGAGGTTTTCGACTTCGAGCCGCATCTCGCGCTCGACGGCGGCCTCGACGGCCTCGACGTCTTCCGCCGCATCGCAAGCGATGCGCTCGGCTGGCTCAGGCCCGGCGGCGGTCTGGCTGTCGAGCTGGATGCCGGTCGGGTACGGAATGCTGCTGGTATGCTCGAAGAAGGATATGAGGGTGTGACGGTCCGCAAGGACCTGACCGGACGTGACAGGATCGTCTACGCACGGAAAGGCAGGGCGATGCAGCCATGAACAAGGTGATCCACATCGACCCGGAAAACCCCTCGGCGGAGGTGATCAATCTCGCCGCCACGATCTTGAGGGACGGGGGCATCGTGGTGTTCCCGACCGAGACCGTGTATGGGATCGGCGCTTCCGCTACGTCGTGTTTCGGACCGCAGGAGATCATCGATATCAAGATGCGGCCGATGAACAAGCCGCTGCCGTGGCTTGTCGAGGATGAGGCGGCTCTCGACACCTACGGTGTGGATGTGCCCGAGTATGCGCACCGCTTGGCGAAAGCGTTCTGGCCAGGTGCGCTCACCATCGTGGTGAAGGCGGCCGCCGTCGTGGCGCCCGAGTTCCGCGATGACCGTGGCACGGTCGCGCTTCGCTCGCCGGACCACCAGCTCGTTCAGGAGCTCATCCGCGCCTCGGGGGCGGCGATAATCACCACCTCGGCCAACACCTCGGGCAGACCGGCCCCGGGCTCGTTCGACGAGCTCGAGGATCGCATCATCGCCGCTGCTGACGTCGCGCTCGATGGCGGCGAGACCGCCCACGGGATGGCTTCGACCGTGGTGGACTGCACGGGGCCCGAGCCGGTTGTCACCCGTGTCGGCCCGATCCTTGCCGAGGAGGTCATGGCGGTGGCCAAAGGCCTGTCCGCCTGACCAAGAGGCGCGTCACGATACGCTACAATCTGCGGGAGGCGGCCCTGCGAGGGTCGTCTCCCGCACCTCGAAGGGGAGTCCATGCGCATCCATCTCGGCGCCGACCACGCCGGCTTCCAGCTGAAGGAGCACGTGAGGAGGTGGCTGGTGGCCTCGGGCCATCAGGTCACCGACGTCGGCACGCACGCCGAGGAATCGGTGGACTATCCCGACTATGCGGCGCTCGTGGGGACGGCGGTCGCTTCCGGCGACGCGGACCTCGGCGTGCTCGTGTGCGGTACCGGCCTCGGCATGGCCATCGCGGCGAACAAGGTTCCCGGTGTCCGGGCGGTGCAGGCGTCGGATTCCGAGATGGCCCGGATGGCCCGGTTGCACAACGATGCGAACGTTATCTCGCTGCCGGGACGCTACGTGTCGCCCGAGCGGGCCGAGGAGGTCCTCGGCGCGTTCATCGGCGCGGTGTTCGAGGGCGGACGCCATCAGCGCCGCATCGACAAGATCAGTGCGCTCGACGAGCGCGAGGGATAGGAGAGAGAGCACATGGCCCTGCGCTACCTGCCCATGACCGACCCCGAACTCGCCCGCGCCGTCGATGCCGAGCTCGAACGTCAGCGCGGCACGATCGAGCTGATCGCGTCTGAGAATTTCGTCTCCATGGCGGTTCTCGAAGCGGCGGGCACCGTTCTCACCAACAAGTATGCCGAGGGCCTGCCGGGCAAGCGCTATTACGGCGGCTGCGAGCGGGTGGACGTGGTGGAGAACCTGGCACGCGAGCGGGCCAAGAAGCTCTTCGGCGCCGAGCACGCCAACGTGCAGCCGCACGCGGGCGCACCGGCCAACCTCGCGGTCTACTATGCGCTCCTGCAGCCGGGCGACACGTTCCTTGGCATGAACCTGGCGATGGGCGGCCACCTCACGCACGGTTCACCGGTGAACTTCTCCGGCAAGTGGTTCAACGTGGTTCCGTACGGTCTGGGTGAAGACGAACGCATCGACTACGACGAGGTGGAGCGGCTTGCGAAGGAGCACCGGCCGAAGATGATCATCGCCGGCGCCTCAGCCTACCCGCGCACGATCGACTTCGAGCGTTTCGCGGCGATCGCGCGCGAGGTGGACGCAAGACTCATGGTGGACATGGCACACATCGCCGGCCTCGTGGCCACTGGTGCCCATCCGTCGCCCGTGCCCCACGCGGACGTGGTGACTTCCACCACCCACAAGACGCTTCGCGGCCCGCGCAGCGGTTTCATCCTTTGTGCGGCCGAGCATGCCACCGCGATCGACAAAGCGGTCTTTCCGGGTCTTCAGGGCGGTCCGCTCGAGCACATCATCGCCGCCAAGGCGGTCGCGTTCCACGAGGCGATGCAGCCCGAGTTTGAGACGTACATCGACCAGGTCATCGTGAACGCACGCGTGATGGGCGAGGCGATGGTCGATGGGGGACTGCGCCTTGTCTCCGGCGGCACCGACAACCACCTCATGCTCGTGGACCTGCGTTCCGCCGACGTGACGGGCAAGGAGGCCGAGCATCTGCTCGAGGAGGTCGGCTTCACGGTCAACAAGAACGCCATCCCGAACGACCCGCAGAGCCCGTTCGTCACGAGCGGTATCCGGGTCGGCTCGGCTGCCATGACCACCCGCGGGTTCAACGAGGAGGAGGCGCACACCGTGGGCCGCCTCATCGCCGAGACGATCTTCAAGCGCAACGAGTCCGCCCGCCTCGAGCCCATCAAAGCCGAGGTGCGGCAGCTCGTGGCCTCCCACCCGCTGTACCCGGAACTCTAGGCGCAAGGAGGACACCGCATGGCCGTCGACCCCCGATGGGACAACGTGGTCGTGATCGACCACCCGCTCGTGCAGCACAAGCTCTCGATCCTGCGCGACGTCGGTACCGGCGCGAAGGAGTTCCGCGAGCTCGTCAAGGAGCTCGCGATGCTCGAGGCGTACGAGGCCACGCGGTCGTTCCATCTGGCCGAGACGGTCGTGACCACCCCGATCACGCCCACCACCACGTACGTGCTCGCCGGTAAGAAGGTCGCGGTCATCCCGATCCTGCGCGCCGGCCTCGGCATGGTGGAGGGCATCTTGGAACTCATTCCTGCTGCGAAGGTGGGTCACGTCGGCCTGTACCGCGACCCCGAGACGCTCAGGCCGGTGGAGTACTACTGCAAGCTCCCTGAGGACATCGGCGAGCGAGACGTGCTCATCGTCGACCCGATGCTGGCGACCGGCGGTTCGGCCGCCGCCGCGGTGGATTTCTTGCGCAAGCGCGGTGCGAAGGAGATCAACCTGCTCGTGCTCATCGCGGCGCCGGAGGGCATCGAGGAGGTCAACAGGACCTGCGATGACGTCACGATCTACACGTGCGCCATCGACAGCCATCTGAACGACCACGGCTACATCGTGCCGGGTCTGGGCGACGCCGGCGACCGCCTCTTCGGAACCAAGTAGGCGGCGGCGATGGCAAGGCCGTCCTGGGACGAGTACTTCATGGCGATCACCGGCCAGGTGGCCGAGCGTGCCACGTGCACTCGCCGTCACATCGGCGCCATCCTCGTGAAGGACAAACGCATCCTGGCCACAGGCTACAACGGCACACCGGCAGGACTCGCCCACTGTGACGAGATGGGGTGCCTGCGTGAGCAAAGGGACATCCCTTCCGGGACGCAGCACGAGCTGTGCCGCGGCATCCATGCCGAACAGAACGCCGTGATTCAGGCGGCACGGCACGGTATCGCGATCGATGGGGCCACCGTCTACTGCACTCACCAGCCGTGCGTGCTGTGCGCGAAGATCCTCATCAACGCCGGAGTCCAAGAGGTCGTCTACCGGGAGGCGTATCCCGACCCGCTTGCTGAGGCCATGTTGTCCGAGGCAGGGATCATCCCGCGTCAGTTCGTCACGGAGAGCGGGTAGGTACGTGCCACACCTCATCGTCATCGCTACGGCGCTGCTCGTCACGCTCGCCGCCACTCCGGTGATGCGACTGGCGGGCAGCCGTCTGGGCATTGTCGCCAAAGCGGGCGGACGGCACGTGCACACAGGCTTCGTGCCGCAGACCGGCGGCGTGGCCATCTTCCTCGGCTTCGTGAGCGCGGTCCTCGTGCGGTATGTGGGGGAGCGCTTGTGGGGGTGGCCACCCGCGCTCACGCTCGTGGGCGAGCCTGTGTCGGGTGTTCTGGCGGGCCTGACGATCATGTTCGGTGTGGGCCTGCTCGACGACGCCATGGACCTGACCGCCGGACAGAAGGCCGCCGGTCAGGTGATCGCTGCTTTGGTGGCCTTCGCCGCAGGCGTTCGCATCGACTTCGTAGGCAATCCCTTCGGCGGCGGCCTGCTGTTGCTCGGCGTGCTCTCGCTGCCCGTGACGCTGTTCTGGATGGTCGGGTTCGCGAACGTCGTCAATCTGATAGATGGGCTGGACGGGCTTGCTGCCGGGGTCACTGCCATCGCGGCAGTGAGCCTGCTCGTGCTTGCCGAGGAGTCGAACCAGGCGCTCGCGTCGGTGTTGGCGGCTGCGCTCGTGGGCGCGTGCATCGGCTTCTTACGCTACAACTTCAACCCCGCCTCGGTCTTCATGGGGGACTCCGGCGCGTTGTTCCTGGGCTTCGGTCTCGCTTGCATCGCCCTGCTCGGCGTCATGAAGTCGGTGGCCGCGATCACGCTGGTCGTTCCGCTGCTCATCATCGGGGTGCCGGTCTTCGACACGTTTTCGGCCATCATCCGCAGAAGCAGGCACGGTCGCCCGTTCCACGAGGCCGACAGGGGGCACATTCACCACCGCCTGCTAGGGCGCGGCTTCACCCAGCGCCAGACCGTGCTCATCATCTACGTGTGGTCCATCGCGCTCGCCTTCGGCGGCTACGCCATGCGCTGGGTGGCGCCCACGTTCAAGCTCATCACCTTCGCAGTGCTCGCCGGACTTTCCGGACTCATGGCCTACTGGCTCGGCCTGTTCGAGGCGGCTCACCACGACGACAACTAGGCAGGTTGGCGGACCTTGTGGTGATGACTCGATGGAGCTTCAGGCCACGGCCAGCCGCATGCCTTGCCACGCACCCGTCGGATTGTTGTTGTGCCGTGGCCGTTGTTGTATATTGAGCACGCTTTCCGAGGCCACCCCGGGGCTGAGGATGCGGACAGGTATCCTCTAGCGCCTCCTCGCGCTGATACCCTCCACGCCATGTCGTCCCCGGCGCGCGCTCGCGTGAGCATGAGGGATTCGTGCGAAGGGATACGCAAGATTTCAGCTCAGTCCTCCCTGTTCGTACTTCCGGCAGTGGCCGCGGCGCTCGGTGCGCTGCTCGGCCTGCTGCTCACGTTCATTTCCCGGCGGGCGACGGCTCGCGTGACGCCCGGCGATGCGGAGCGAGGCATGGCCATCGTGGCCGTCATGATGGGCGTGCGCATGATCGTCGTGATCGCCGCGCTTGCCGCCTACTTCTTCCTTGCGCGCGCCGGCTTCCTGTACTTCGGCATAACGCTCATCGTCGCGTTCATGGCGGGCCTTGCCTACGAGGCCGTCAAGACGACTCGTTCGAATACGACCGACACGTCCTGACCAAGGAGGGAGAGCGCACCAGTGGCCGCACCTGCCGTAACCGCCGCCGGGGCAGAGGAGGCGAGTCCCTTATCCAAGGGGATCGCGCGACTGCTGCATGAGCTGGAGGTGCTACCGCTCAACGGCGAGAAAGCCGAAGTCGCGGGTAGCTTCAGCCCCGAGAACTTCGTGCTCACGAACTACAGCTTCTGGCTGCTCGTCGCCGTCGTGCTCATGCTGGTGTTCTTCATCGTGGCGTCGCGCAAGAGCCAGCTCGTGCCTCAGGGCATCAGCAACGTCGCTGAGGCGGGAGTTGAGTTCGTCCGCAACAACATCTGTGTCGATGTGATGGGTCCCGAAGGCAAGAAGTACTTCCCGTTCATCGCGACCACCTTCTTCTTCGTGCTCATCAACAACCTGCTCGGAAACATCCCGCCGGCTCTGCCCGGTACGGGCACCGTGGGCACCACGTTCGTGTGGGGCGTCATCGTCTTCCTCGTGTACAACGGCATCGGCATCAAGAAGAACGGTTTCGTCCCGTACATCAAGAGTCTCGTGCCGTCTGGAACGCCTGGCTGGCTTGCACCGTTGATCTTCACGCTCGAGGTCGTGTCACACATACTGCGGCCGTTCACACTCGGAGTCCGACTCTTCGCCAACATGTACGCGGGTCACATCATGCTCGGCGTCTTTGCGGTGTTCATGGCCATCTCGCTCGAGCACTTCACTCCTGTGAGCGCGCTCGTGCTGCCGCTCTCCTTCGTGATGCAGGTGCTCCTGCGCGTGTTCGAGCTCTTCGTGGCCGTGCTGCAGGCCTACATCTTCACCATCCTGACCGCTGTCTATATCAGCGGTGCGCTGCACGCGTCCGAGCACTAGGTTTTGTCGCCGCGCTCTTTGTGCGGCGTGAATCGCCATCAGGGACAGTCACCTGTCGGAGAATCCGCAGGTGGCACGTAAAAGGAGGAAGCAAGTGACCGGTTCTCTGTCAGTTCTGGGTGCCGCTCTCGCGTTCGGTCTTGGTGCCATCGGCCCGGGCATCGGTATCGGCATGATCGGCAGCAAGACGATCGAGTCCATGGCTCGCCAGCCCGAGATGGCCGGCCGCCTGCAGACCACGATGTTCATCGCCCTCGGCATGACCGAGGCCATCGCCCTGCTGGGCTTCGTTCTCGCCTTCGTTCTCTACGGCGCCTAACCCGCGTCCTACCCGAAGGAGAGCAGCGGCGTGGACATCATCATCCCCAAGGGCTATGAGCTCTATGTGAACATAGTCGCGTTCGCCGTGCTCTTCGTCGTCATGTGGAAGTTCGCCTTCCCCCCGATGACGAAGATGCTCGACGAACGCGCCAACAAGATCCGTGAGTCGCTTGAGAAGGCCGAAGACACCAAAATCGAGGCTGAACGGCTGCTCGAGGAGTACAAGGTGCAGATGGCTGAAGCGCGCGCCGAGGCCTCCCAGGTCATCGAGCAGGGTCGCAAGGTGGCCGAATCGATGAAGGCCGAGATCCTCGCCAAGGCCAAGGAGCAGGCCGAGGCAGAGAAGGCCAAGGCCATCGAGGCCATCAAGGCTGAGAAGGCCGCGGCCATGGCCGAGCTCAAGAGCGAGGTCGCGGACCTCTCGGTCGCGGTCGCCGGCAAGATCATCGGATCGAGCCTTTCCAAGACCGACCACGAGGCGCTGATCGACAAGTACCTTGCCGAAGTGGGGAGCCTGAATGAGAACTAGCGAGGCGATCGAGACCCACGCCAGGGTCCTCTTCGATCTCGCCACCGTAGCCGGCGTGGTCGACGCTGTCGACAGCGACCTTGCCTCGGTCACCAAGGCCGTACGCGGTCATGTCGACCTGCATCAGGCGCTCACGGATACGACGCTGCCCGTCGAGAACAGGCGCGACATCCTGCGCGCCGTCTTCGGGGAGTCGGTCGCGCCCGAGACGCTCGCCATCGTCACGCTGATGGTCGAGCGAGGCCTCACTGATTCGCTCGGCGAGCTGGCTCGCGTCTTCGGCGAGATCGCCGAAGACAGGCGCGGGATCGTCGTGGTGGAGGTCACCACCGCCATCGAGCTCGACGAGGGCCTGAGGGCCAAGCTCATCAAGCAGCTGGCAGACGCCATCGGGCGGCCGGTCAACCTGCGCGAGCGGGTGGACGGCTCGATTCTCGGTGGGATCCGCATCAACGTTGCCGGCCGCGTGCTCGACGGGACCGTGAAGTCCCAGCTCGAGGGCGTTCGGCAGGCACTTATCACCGCACGTCAGGGAGGTGAGGCGTAAGTGGCCCAGATCACCGCACAATCCATCGGCGACGTGCTGCGAGCGCAGCTCGAGTCGTATCAGGCCTCCGTTGACGTCCGGGAGGTCGGCACCGTCATCCAGGTGGGCGACGGTATCGCCCGCGTCGACGGTCTGAAGGGCGCCATGGCAGGCGAGCTCCTAGAGTTCGTGGCCGGGAGCGGCGAGATCGTGTACGGAATGGCGCTGAACCTCGACGTGAACGAGGTCGGCGCCGTGCTCATGGGCGGGACCTCGCTCATCGGCGAGAACGACACCGTTCGCACTACGGGGCGCGTCGTCGAGGTGCCCTCGGGCCCCGCGATGCTCGGCCGTATCGTGAACCCGCTCGGCCAACCGCTCGACGGTCGTGGTCCCATCGCCGCCGAGGGCTACCGCCCCGTCGAGTTCCGCGCCCCCGGCGTCATCGAGCGCAAGGGCGTGCACGAGCCCGTGCAGACCGGCATCATGGCCATCGACTCGATGATCCCGATCGGCCGCGGCCAGCGCGAGCTCATCATCGGCGACCGCCAGACCGGCAAGACGGCCGTGGCGATCGACGCGATCATCAACCAAAAGGGCAAGGACGTCATTTGCGTCTACGTCGCCATCGGCCAGAAGGCCTCGACGGTCGCCGGCGTGGTGCAGACGCTCGAGTCTTACGGCGCGATGGAGTACACCATAGTTGTCGCCGCTAACGCGTCGGACCCGGCGCCGCTGCAGTACCTCGCCCCCATGGGCGGCTGCGCCATCGGCGAGTACTTCATGTACACGGGTGCCGACGGCAAGCCGGCTTCGGCCGACAACCCCGGCCGCCACGTCCTGTGCATCTACGACGATCTGTCCAAGCAGGCCGTAGCATACCGCCAGATGTCGCTCACGCTGCGCCGCCCGCCGGGCCGCGAGGCATACCCGGGTGACGTCTTCTACCTGCACAGCCGCCTGCTTGAGCGTGCGGTGAAGCTCTCCGACGCCAACGGCGCCGGCTCTCTCACGGCGCTCCCGGTCATCGAGACGCAGGCGGGCGACGTGTCGGCGTACATCCCGACCAACGTCATCTCCATCACCGATGGCCAGATCTTCCTCCAGTCGGACCTGTTCTTCCAAGGCGTGCGCCCCGCGATCAACGCCGGTATCTCGGTCTCGCGTGTTGGCGGCAACGCGCAGATCAAGGCCAT
>JAJZRZ010000049.1 GCA_021850085.1 Actinomycetes bacterium
GCGGTTTCTGGGGCGCTTCAAGCGCGCGGAGAGATTGACGGCCTCGGTCGGCGCGGCATTCTCGGTCATGGAGCGGTCACTCTCGCCGAAGCGTCTTGCCGCGGCCACCCCCGTGTCCGTCCTCTCGTGGGGGGCGGAGGGTGTCGGCTTCGTGCTGTGCGTGGAGGCGCTCGGCTTCACCGGCGTGAGCCCCGCCGCCCTCGTGTCCATCTATGCCGCCTCGACGATCATCGGCGCGTTCACGTTCCTGCCGGGAGGAATCGGGCTCACCGAGGCATCGCTGGCGGGGATCCTCGTCGCCACGGGCATGCCCGCACCCGATGCCGCGGCGGTCACCATCGTCGCGCGTGCGGCGACCCTGTGGTGGGGCGTGGCGGTCGGTTGGGTAGCCCTCGCCGCACGGCCCTCGATACTCGCGTGCCTCAAGGAGCAGCGGCAGGAGACGTAGCGGCGGATGTCACCCGGCTGGTGTATCTTTGCCTGCACATCGTGATCGAGGAGGCGCCCGTTGAAGACGTATCGTATCTGTCTGCTGCCCGGTGACGGCATCGGCCCCGAGATCACAGCCGAGGCCGTGAAGGTCCTGGCCGTCATTGGCGAACGGTTCGGCGCGAACTTCGAGTTCAGCGAAGCGCTCCTCGGCGGCATCGCCATCGACGAGACCGGCACGGCGCTGCCGGAAGCCACCTTGCGGGCCGCGCACGGGGCCGATGCCGTTCTGCTTGCGGCCATAGGCGGCCCGAAGTGGGACACGACCGACCCGGACAAGCCGCGTCCCGAACAGGGGCTGTTGGGCATCCGCAAGGCTCTTGACCTGTACGCCAATCTGCGCCCGGTCAGGATATTCGCTGCGCTGCGCGACGCGAGCTCGCTCAAACCCGAGTATCTCGAGGGCGTGGACATGCTGATCGTCCGCGAGCTCACGGGAGGCCTGTACTTCGGCGCGCGGGGCCGTGAGGCTGGCGTGGAGGGCGCCGCGACCGGAGGCGGGCCCGGGTTGCGCGCGTACGACACGATGGAGTACCGGGAGTTCGAGATCGAGCGAATCGCGCGCACGGCCTTCGAGGCGGCGCGCACGCGACGCGGCCGGGTGCACTCTGTGGACAAGGCCAACGTGCTGGAGTCCAGCCGCCTGTGGCGCGAGGTCGTGCATCGCGTGCATGATGCCGACTACGCCGACGTGGAGCTGATCGACCAGCTCGTGGACAACTCGGCCATGCAGATCGTGCGCAACCCGGCGCAGTTCGACGTGATGGTCACCGAGAACATGTTCGGCGACATCCTGTCGGACGAGGCCTCGATGCTGACCGGGTCGCTCGGCATGCTCGCGAGCGCTTCGCTCGGCGACGGGACGGCGCTGTACGAGCCGAGCCACGGCAGCGCTCCCGACATCGCCGGTCAGGGTGTGGCCAACCCTCTTGCGATGCTGCTCTCGATGGACCTCATGCTGCGGCACAGCTTCGGCATGCACGAGGCGGCAGATGCGCTCACCTCGGCGATCGAGGGGGTGCTCGCCGATGGGTGGCGAACGCGCGATATCGCTGACGCTGGCACGCTGCCGCAACGTACCGTGGGTACGAGCGCGATGGGGGAGCTGATCATCGAGCGGCTCGGCTGAGTCGGCCGATTGGCGTTCGAAGGCCAGACATCGCCGTCAGGCTTTCGTCGCGCTACACTATCGCGATAGCCGGTCCTGCCGCTAGGAGGCGTCATGGCACTGCCCGAGATGGACCACATCTGGATGGACGGGAAGCTGGTGCCGTGGAGGGACGCCACCGTTCACGTCCTCACCCACGCCTTGCACTACGGCAGTGGCGTCTTCGAGGGCATCCGCTGCTACGACGCCGAGGGCGGTCCGGCGGTCTTCCGCCTCACCGAGCACATGGAGCGCTTCGAGCGCTCGGCGAGGATGCTCTTCATGGATCTCGGCTATTCCGTAGAGGAGACGGTCGAGGCGGTCAAGCTGACCGTGCGATCCAACAAGCTCTCGTCGTGCTACATCCGTCCCATAGCCTTCCGGGGTTACGGTGTCATGGGGCTCGACCCAATCCCCGCTCCAGTGAACGTCGCGATAGCCTGCTGGCCCTGGGAGACGTACATGGGGGAGGCGGCACTCGTGAACGGTGTCGATGTGGGCGTCTCGTCGTGGCGCCAGCGGGGACCCAACGCCATGCCCCCGGCGATCAAGGCCACGGCGAACTACCTCAACTCGTCGCTCGCCCGCATCGAGGCCAACCGCCATGGCTACAGCGAGGCCATCATGCTCAACGAGGAAGGTAAGGTCTGCGAGGGTACGGGCGAGAACCTGTTCATCGTGCGGGACGGTGTCATCTCGACCCCGCCGGTCTCCGACGGCATCCTCGAGGGCATCACGCGCGACTCCATCATGGTGATCGCAGACAGTCTGGACATCCCTGTCATCGAGGAATCGCTGGTGCGCACCGACCTTTACACCGCCGACGAGATGTTCATGACCGGCAGCGCGGCCGAGGTGGTCCCGGTGCGCTCGGTCGATGGGCGCGTCTTGGGCGATGTCGGCCCGATCACCTTCGAGCTGCAGAAGGTGTTCTTCGACGTTGTGCACGGCAAGCTTGCCGAGTACGAGGAGTGGCTGGAGCGCATATAGGTGTCCAGGAAGCGCCTTGTTCGGGTGCTCTCGGCGGCGTCGGGCTTGCTCGCCGCCGTGCTGGTCCTTCTGCTACTGTTCGCCGGCTACCTGTGGCATGTGTCGCGCAGCTTGCCCGATCTCCGGGCGGACCCGGGTGCCTTCGAGGTGGCGCAGACCTCCGTGGTCTACGCTGCCGACGGCTCCGTGATCGCTGAATGGTATGACGGCGAAGACCGCACCGTGGTGCCGGCCGGCGACATACCAGAGTGGATGAAGCAGGCCGTCGTAGCCATCGAGGACCGGCGTTTCCACGAGCATGGCGGCGTCGACATCCAGTCCATCGTCCGGGCGCTTTCCGTGAACTCTCGGGCCGGCGAGATCCGGCAAGGGGGCTCGACCATCACCCAGCAGACGGTGAAACTGCTGTTCACAGACGGTGAGCGTACGCTGACTCGCAAGATCGAGGAGGCATTGCTCGCCCTGTCGCTTGAGACGCGCGCCGACAAGGACGAAGTCCTCAGCGTCTACCTCAACACCGTGTACTTCGGGCGCGGCGCGTACGGGATCGAAAGCGCGGCACAGAGGTTCTTCGGCGTTTCCGCCCAGGACCTCACGCTTCCACAAAGCGCGCTGCTCGCCGGGTGCATCAGGTCTCCGACACGCTACGACCCCTTCGTCAACCCGGAGTCAGCCTTGGAGCGGCGCGATCTCGTGTTGCGGGAGATGCGCAACCAAGGCCACATCGACCCTGAGGACGCCGCGATAGCGGCGGCCGAACCGCTCGGCCTGAAGGCCGAGAGCGCGGCGGGACCGGCCTTCGCGCCGTACTTCGTGGAGTACGTGAGGCGCGACCTGCTGACACGTCTCGGGTCCGAGCGTCTGTACCGGGGTGGCCTCCACATCCGCACGACGCTCGATCCCGCGGCGCAGCGCGCGGCCGAGGCGGCGGTGCGCTCTGTGCTGTTCACACCGGAGGACCCTGAAGTGGCCATAGCCGCGGTCCGGTGGGCCGACGGCGCGGTGGTCGCGATCGTGGGCGGCCGCGACTTCGCCGCCGAGCAGTTCGATCTGGCGACGCAGGGCAGGCGGCAGACCGGCTCGGCCTTCAAGCCCTTCGTTCTTGCAGCCGCCCTCGAGCAGGGCTACTCCGTCGAATCGAGCTGGGACGCATCGCCTTTCTCAACCCCGGTCAAAGACGAAATCTGGCATGTTGAGAATTATGAGAACAGCATCACCGGCGGCTCCTACACGCTCGAGACGGCCACCATTTGGTCGATCAACACCGTTTATGCTCGCCTGATCACCGCCGTCGGTCCCGACAAGGTCGTGGATGTCGCACAACGCATGGGCATCACGACACCGCTCGACCCCGACCCGGCTATCGCTCTCGGCGGTCTCACGCGCGGCGTGTCGCCGCTTGAGATGGCGGCGGCGTTCGCGACGATCGCGAACGGCGGCGTGGCCATCCCTCCGTCAGGGGTCTCCACCGTCACCGACGCGGAGGGTGCGGTGATCTACCAGCCGGAAAGGACAGGCTCGCGGGCGATCGGTGAGGACGTCGCCACAGCGCTCGCCGACGTCCTCGGACAGGTGTACACGAGCGGGACCGGCACCGGCGCCAACTTCGGGCAGTGGGGTGCGGTCAAGACGGGGACGGCGCAGTCCTGGCGTGATGCGTGGCTGGTGGGCTACTCGGGTGCGCTGTCCACCGCAGTGTGGATCGGCTATCCGGAAGCGCAGGTGCCGATGGACAACGTCCGCGGCATCCGCGTGACGGGAGGCAGTTTCCCAGCGCAGGTATGGAAGGGGTTCATGCAGGCAGCATCGGGTGGGACGTCCGCCACCGCTTTGGCAGGGGACGGCGCGGTCCAGGTTCCCATGGAGGGGTACGAGGTCTATGAGGTATGCCCGGAGTCCTTCAGGATGGCAGCAGAAAGCTGCCCCGGGCCTGTCGAGATCCTGCTGCCCTTGGGCGCGCTTTCAGGCGAGGTCTGCAGACTCGCGCACTAGCGGCGCGACCGCGACGCCACCGTCCTTGGGCGCCCTGCGTCGGTTACAATGGACGTCACTTTCCTCCGGTGGGTCTCGAAAGGTCCGCGCGATGGTCACGATCTATGACACCACTCTCCGTGACGGCACCCAGCGTGAGGGCATGTCGCTCTCCGTGGATGACAAGCTGCGCATAGCGGCTCGCCTCGACGACCTCGGTGTGCACTACATCGAAGGCGGCTTCCCCGGCTCGAACCCCAAAGACATCGAGTTCTTTGCTCGCGCGCGCGAGCTTGCTTTGTCCAACGCCGTCATCACCGCGTTCGGCACGACCTGCAGAAAAGGCGTGCCGGCCGCCCAGGACGAAGGTCTGGCGGCGTTGCTCGATACGGGTTGCGCGGCCGTGTGCATCTTCGGCAAGGCATGGGACCTGCACGTCACCCAGGCGCTCCACGCCACGCTCGACGAGAACCTGCGTATGGTGCGGGAGAGCGTCGCGTATCTCAAAGACGCCGGCCGCAGAGTGTTCTTCGATGCCGAGCACTTCTTCGACGGGTACCGGGCCCATCCCGCCTACGCGCTCGCGGTGTGCCGGGCCGCGGCGGAGGGAGGCGCCGACGCGGTCGTGCTGTGCGACACCAACGGCGGGACCCTGCCGCAGGCGGTGGCGCGCGTGGTCCGCGAGGTGGCTGAGGCACTGCCGGGCGTGACCCTGGGCATTCACGCGCACAACGACGGCGCATGCGCTGTCGCCAACTCGCTGGTGGCGGTCGATGCGGGGTGCACGCATGTGCAGGGCACCGCCAACGGTTACGGCGAGCGTGCGGGCAACGCGGACCTGATCTCCATCGTCGCCGCGCTCGTCCTCAAGATGGGCGACGACTGCGTCTCGGCCGACCAGCTGCGCCTGCTCACCGAGGTGTCGCATTTCGTCGCCGAGACCGCCAATGTCGCTCCCAATCCGCACCAGCCGTACGTGGGTGCGAGTGCGTTCGCGCACAAAGGCGGCGTTCACGCGAGCGCGGCGGCACGATTGCCGGAGGCGTACGAGCACGTCGACCCGGCGCGCGTGGGCAACCTCGCGCGCGTGGTCGTGAGCGAGCTTGCCGGACGTGCATCACTCACGATGAAGGCGGCCGAGCTAGGCATCGACCTCACGGGAGACCAGGCCGCCGTGGCGCGGGTGCTCGACGGGATCAAGGAGCTCGAGCACCGGGGCTACTCGTTCGAGACGGCTGATGCGTCACTCGAGGTCATGCTCAAAAAGGAGATCGGCACATACGTGCCCTTCTTCACGCTCGAGAGCTTCCGCTGCATCATGGAGAAGCGCGAAGACGGCAAAGTGATGACCGAGGCCACGGTGAAGATCCACGTGGGCGGACACCGTTTCATCGCCACCGCTGAAGGCAACGGCCCCGTCAACGCGCTCGACGGCGCGCTGCGTCTGGCCATCGGCCGGTTCTATCCGGCACTCGGCGCCATTCAGCTCTCCGACTTCAAGGTGCGTGTGCTTGATGAGCGGAAGGGTACCGGCGCGGTCACCCGAGTACTGATAGAGAGCGACGACGGCGAGAAGAGCTGGGGCACGGTGGGTGTCTCGGAGAACATCATCGAAGCGTCGTGGGAGGCGCTCGTGGACTCCATCGAGTTCGGCCTCTCGCACCCGCGATCGGATGTTCGCACCACGACGAGGCAGCCGAACGTATAGATCCGCTCGGGTTTTGTATAGACTGAAGTGCCTGGCCGAACGTTCGCGCCGCGCATCCGCCCATGACATGGAAGGTGTCCTCGTGCTGCGCTCCAATCGAAATCTCGCGCTCGTGGTCTTCGCGCGCGCGGTCTCCCGTCTCGGCGGCTCGGCCGTGTGGTTCATCGGGGTATGGGGCACCGCCGCATACACGTTCGGCGCCACACCGCGGCAGCTCGCGACCCTGTCGCTCGCCAACGGTATCGCGGCGATCGCCGGCTCGCTCACGGCGGGGGTCCTGATCGATCGCTACGGGCCGCGCAGGGTGATGGTGGGTGCCGAGGTGCTCTCGATCCCCCCGCTTGTGGCGATGCTGTACACCGACACGTTCGCTCCGTTCGTGGTGTTCGCGGCGCTGTACTCGCTCTTCGGTGTGCCCACATGGACCGCCGGCGCATCCTTCGCGCCGTACATCGTCGAAGGCAGGAAGCCGCTTGAGAAGGCGAACGCAGCCATCGAAAGCGGCGCCATGCTCGGCTTCGTTCTCGGCCCGGCGGTGGCAGCGGTCCTCTCCGAGCGGGTGGGCCATCCCGCGGTCTTCGTTTTCACCGCGGTCACATGCGTGCTCGCCGGGGTGGCCGCATGGCTCACCCGCATCGAGTCCACGCATCGGGAACATGCGCCGTCGCACCCTTGGCGCGATTTCACAAGCGGCCTTCGTCTCGCTTACACCACGCGCTCGCTTCGCTACTACATCCTGATGGGCACGGCCGTCTGGTTCGGGTTCGGCGCCTTCTCCGCCCTCGAGCCGTTGTTCTACCGGGACGTGGTGGGTGTGGGCGTCGAGTGGATCGGCTACATGAACGCGGCTTTCGGTGTGGGGCTCGTGGTGGGAGCGCAATCGCTCCCGCGACTTCCGGACGCGGTGGTGAGCGCACGCGGCCTCGCCATCACCACGATGCTGTGCGGTCTCGGCACCGTACTGTACGTCGGCTCGACCGACCTTCGGCTGATCGCCGCCGGCGGTTTGCTGTGGGGCGTGGTCATCGGCGCGCTCGAGCCGCTCCTTCGGACGTTGCTCCATCTCGACGCGCCGCATGCGTTCGTGGGCAGGATCGTGGGGACGGCCCAGTGGCACCGCAACGCGGGCGAGCTCATACCGCTCACCCTCGTGCCGGCGCTCGCGGCGTCTCTCGGCATCCAGCGCACGCTGATAGCGGGCGGCCTCGTGGTGACTTTGATCGCCATCCTCGGCTACGGGACGGCGCGCACTCTCGACAAGGCGGCCGCCGCGCGCACACCCTCCACGTCGCCGACGGGACCACTTCCTGAATCTGTATGAACTTCGCCGGTGGGACAGGCAGGATTCACGATGCGTACAGGGAAATGTGGAGACACGAGAGCGGACGAAAGAGGGTCAGCCATGCGGGTGGTGCGCATATTCCATGATGAAGACGTCCGGTACGGTCTTGCCGATGACAGCATGGTGACCCTCATCTCCGATGAGCCGTTCGCGGCGTGGGAGCCCGAGGGTGTGGTTCCGCTGCCGCACGCGCAGCTGCTCGCTCCGTCGGTCCCGACCAAAGTGGTGTGCGCAGGCATCAACTACCGCGGCCATGCCAAAGAGATGGGGCACCAGCTGCCGACGGAGCCGGTGATCTTCTTGAAGCCGCCCACGGCGGTGATCGGGCATGGCGCGGAGATACGCATCCCGCGCGGGCTCGAGACCGTGGACCACGAGGCGGAGCTGGCGGTCGTGCTCGGGCGCAGGACGCACAACGTGTCTCCCGAGGAGGCGTCCGCCCACATTCTCGGCTACACCTGCGCCAACGACGTCACGAGCCGTGTGCTGCAGAAGCGCGATGGGCAGTGGGCGCGCGCCAAGGGCTTCGACACGTTCTGCCCGCTCGGCCCATGGGTGGAAACGGACGTCGACCCCCTCGACCTTGAGGTCGAGTGCATCGTCAACGGCGAGACGCGGCAGTCGGCGCGGACCTCGGAGATGATCTTCAGCGTGTACGAGATCGTCAGCTTCATCAGCCGGGTGATGACGCTGCTGCCCGGAGACGCGGTGCTCACAGGCACCCCGCTCGGCGTCGGACCCATGGTCTCGGGCGACGTGGTCGAGGTCCGCATCGAGGGCGTCGGCAGTCTCGTCAACAGGGTGGTCTAGACCCCGGCGGCCCGGGCCGGCGCGCGCCCCGCCGTCCGTCGGAAAGGGTCGCCCGCCCCGCGAAGAACGTCTCAGGATGTGGGCCCCGGTGCTAGTATGGGCACATCATCTTGCGTCTGCCCGTCCACGAGGGAGTCTGCTGAGCCGATGCCCGCCGACCGCTTGCGCACCCCGGACGTCGAAGCGCTGCTGCGCGCTTTCGGCACGCTTTCGAGCGACGACGAGCGGTATGCGTTCCTGCAAGACGTGGCTACGATCCGAGAGCTGCAGGACCTCTCGCAGCGCTTGGCGGTCGCGCGTATGCTTGACGCTGGCGCTCATTACGCGGAGATCCAGGAGGCAACGGGCGCCTCGTCCACCACGATCAGCCGGGTCAGCCGTGCGCTGAACTACGGGGCCGAGGGTTATCGCGTCGTCATCGACCGCCTCGGTCCGCTCGATGCCGACGGTGGCGGGTAGACCACCGCCATGCCAAGGTTCGTCCACCTCCACACGCATTCCGAGTACTCGCTGCTTGACGGGCATGCCAGGATCTCGCACCTCGTCAAGCGTGCGAGCGAGCTGGGTCAGGAGGCGCTTGCACTCACCGACCACGGCGCGATGTTCGGGGCGGTCGAGTTCTACCGTGCCGCCACCGAGGCCGGCGTGAAGCCCATCATCGGCTGTGAGGCGTACTTCACCCCCGACTCGCGTCTGCAGCGCGAGAGCAAGCCGAACCTGTTCCACCTGCTGCTGCTGGCCAAGGACGAGACCGGCTACCGCAACCTCATGGCGCTCGTGAGCGAGGCTTCGACCCGCGCCTTCTACTACAAACCGCGCGTGGACCTCGAACTGCTCGAGCGGCATCGTGAGGGGCTGGTGTGCACCTCCGCATGCATGAGCGGCATCGTGAGCAAGTCGATCGAGCTCGGCGACCTCGCCTCGGCGCGGCGCTGGGCCGAGGTGTACGCGGGACTGTTCGGCGACGACTTCTACCTTGAGATCCAGCAGCAGGGGATCGTGGCGGACAACGGCGTCACGCAGACGCAGCTCAACGCCGAGATCGCGCGCATGGCCGCTGAGATGGGCGTGGGACTTGTGGCCACCAACGACATCCACTACGTGATGTCCGAGGACTCCGAGGCGCAGGATCTGCTGCTTTGCGTGGGGACCGGTTCAACCGTGGAGGATCCATCGCGCATGCGTTTCTCCTCCGACCAGTTTTATCTGAAGAGCGCCGAGGAGATGGCCGAGGCCCTGCCCGAGTTCCCTGAGGCCTTGGCCAACACGCTCGCGATCGCCGACAAGTGCGAGATCGAGCTCGAGTTCGACCGCATCATCCTGCCCGTATTCCCGACGCCGCACGACCGCACCGAGGCCGAGCATCTGCGAGACGGCTGCATGGACGG
>JAJZRZ010000050.1 GCA_021850085.1 Actinomycetes bacterium
CCGTCATCTCAGGGGATATGCGGTGCGCGGTTCCCAAGTGAGTCACGACGAACGACGCGCCGAGAAGCTCGGCGCGGACCAGCTCGCCGGCGAGTGCCCGCCACGATCGCTCCCACAGCGCGTCATCGGCACTGCCGAGATTGATGAGGTATGAGGTGTGGACCAAAACCGGCCCCATACCCAGATCAGAGACGCGCGCGCGGAACAAGCGCGCGATGCCGGGGTCCATGAGACGGGCGCTCCACTGGCGGGGACTCTTCGCAAAGATCTGCATGCACTCGGCCCCCACCGATCGCGCGTAGTCCACCGCAGCGGGGTACCCGCCTGCGACATGCACGTGCGCGCCGATGAGCAAACCGTCCACCTCCGCTTCGAAGTCTACCCTTGGCGGCTCGGGCCTCCTACACTCGGATCATGCACGCACCCGGACACATGTGGATCGGACGCGCGGTCCTGCACGTCGACATGGACGCGTTCTTCGCATCTGTCGAACAGCTGGACCACCCCGAGTGGCGCGGAAGACCAGTCGTCGTCGGCGGAGCTCCAGGAGGCCGTGGCGTGGTCTCGGCGGCCTCGTACGAGGCGCGGGCCTTCGGCGTGAGGTCCGCGATGTCCTCAGCCCAGGCCGCGCGACTGTGTCCGGAGGCGATCTGGGCACGCGGCAGATTCGACCGCTATCGGGAGTTGTCCGCCACGATCCGCAGCGTCCTGCTGTCGGTGACTCCCCTCGTCCAGCAGGTCTCGATCGATGAGGCGTACTTGGACGTGACACCGACCGGACATCGGCCGGAAGACCCTCTCGCCATCGCGGACGACATCCGCGCCCGAGTCGACGCGCTCGGCTTGTCATGCTCGATCGGGATCGCGACGTCGAAGACTGTCGCGAAGATCGCCTCCGATCACGACAAGCCCCACGGCATCACGGTCGTGCGCCCGGGTGAGGAGGCCGCTTTCCTCGCGCCGCTACCGGTGAGGGCGATTCCGGGTGTCGGCGCCGCCACAGCCGCGCGCCTGCGCGAGGCGGGCCTGCGCACGCTGGGGGACCTCGCACGCCTTGACGAGCGAAGCGCGCTCCAGCTTCTCGGCTCGTACGGCCCCGACCTCGCACGCCGCGCCCGCGGAGTGGACGACCGCCGAGTCCAGGATGCAGACGCGGTGAAATCCCTCTCCCACGAGCACACGTTCGCGCGCGACGTGCGCGAACGAACGGAGGTGGAGCGGGCCCTGCGCGAGCTGGTCGGCATGGTCACCCGGCGGCTGCGGCACAAAGCGCTGGCCGCTCGAACGTTCACGGTCAAGCTCCGTTACGCTGATTTCACCACAGCCACGGCAAGCAGGACCCTCGACGCCGCCTCGGACCTGGACTCCGAGATCGCTCCGGTCGCCCTCGCGCTCCTGCGCTCGGCGTGGACGCCGGGGACGGGGTTGCGGCTCATAGGCTTCGGCGCGTCAGGATTCGCCGATCCGGCATGTCAGCTCCAGCTTTTGGAAGGGAATCAGGAAGCATGTCTTCGTGAGAGAGCGCTGGCTGAAAGCGTGGATGGGATTCGGCGCAGGTTCGGAAGCGATGCCATCGCCTTTGGAGCGACGGACGAGACGGATGACGAACCGGATGAATGATCGTGGAGGTGGCCTTATGCGCGCTCTGATCCTCGTTGTGGGTGTGCTGCTCTTCAGCCTTGCGGTGGCCGGATGTGCCGGCGAACCTGAGCCCGTGGGAGAAGATGAGCCGAACGGATCTGCGGAAGAGGTGGTGCCCGAAGAGCCGCCTGTCGGAGCGACGACCCCTCCGGGACTGTACGACCTTCCTGACGGCAACGCTCGGGCCGTGGGAATCCTCACCTACCGCGACCTGGAGGGCGGCTTCTGGGCCGTGGTGGACACCATGGCACCAGCTGAGGCCGCCACTGCGGCGGTGCTCGCGGTCGTCCTTCCGAACGAACTTATCGCAACGGACATACAGACCTGTAACGGCCAGTACGTGAGCATAGTCGGGGCACGCAATGACGGCCCGAGCATCTATCAGGCCGGCCCCATCGTCGAGGCCACGTCGATCGAGGTCATCGCCGGCACCATCCTCGAGTGAAGCTGATCCGGGCTTGGCGTGCCCAGGCTTGCGCATCGCACGTCGCCGGAGCCCCCGGTGCGTACTTCGTAGGGCTCGATGCGACAGGCTATGAGCGCCAGACCACGTTCGGGGTTGTTCTGGAGCGTGCCTTCTACGAGATACGTGCGATGCTTGACGATCACGTCCCCGAAGCGGTTCAGGATGTCCTCGAACACCACCGCGTCGATCAATCCTGTGGGATCCTCCATCGTCAGGAAGCATGTGCGCTTCCCTGAGCGTGTCCGAGGGGTCTGCGCACGCTCCCGTACGCCTGCCACACGCACCCGGGTGCGGTCCGCGCACGAAGGCAAGTCGCGCGCCCACGTGATGCCACGATGCTCGAGGTCTGCGCGCGCGAGATCCAGCGGGTGCGCGCAGATGGCAAGCCCGAGGCACTCGAGCTCGGCGGAGAGACGCATCGCCGGCGTCCAGCCCGAGGCGTGGCCGGTATCGACGCGTCCCCGCGCACGCGCAGGTGCGATCAGCAACGTGTCGTCGCCGGCCACGCCGCGTCTGGCGATGACCGCCTTGATCTCCGGCAGCAGCGCGAGCATCTCGTCGCGCGTGGGAGGCCTGCCGGCGTCGGTCACCCCCAAACCGTCGAGAGCCCCCACGCGTATGAGGCTCCGCGCGGCTGGTTCCTCGGCGCGCGTGCGTGCAAGGAAGTCGGCGAGGTCATCGAACGGACGTACCGACCGTTCGACTGCCACCTTCTCGAGCAGGCGCGAGGTCATGTGGAGCAGGCTCCCGAGGCCGACGCGTATCGCGCCCCCGTCCTGCTCCACGGTGAACTCCGCCGAGGATGCGTTGATGTGTGGCGGCAGGATTCCGATCCCGTGCCGCCGTGCATCGTCGAGCACGAGGCGCGGGCTGTAGAAACCCATCGGCTCGTTGTTCAGGATCGCGACCGTGAACTCGGCCGGGTAGTGGACGCGCAGCCAGGCGCTCGCGTACGTGACAACCGCGAAGCATGCCGCATGCGCTTTGCAGAAGCCGTAGGCGGCAAAGCCCTCGAGCTGCCGGAAGACCTCCTCGGCCACCTCGCGTGACACGCCGAGGCCACCGGCACGCTCGATGAAGTGCTCGCGTATCCGTTCCATGGCTCCGCGCGAGCGACCGTTGGTCATCGCGCGCCGCAGGCTGTCCGCCTCGGCAAGCGTGAAACCGGCAACCGCTTTGGCCACCTGAAGCACCTGCTCCTGGTAGACGATGACGCCGTAGGTGGAGCGCAGCACCTCTCCCATCGCGGAGTGCGGTACGGTCACCGGCTCGATACCGTGGCGGCGCCGGATGAAGGGCACGATCATCTCGGCCTCAAGCGGGCCAGGGCGGAACAGCGAGATCGCCGCGATGATGTCTTCGAAGTCGCGCTCGCGCAAGCGTTGCGCGAGGTTGCGCTGGCCGCTGCTCTCGAGCTGGAACACCCCTACCGTGTCGGCCGCGGCGATCATCTCATAGACGCGCGGGTCATCGTGGGGCAGCTCGAAGGGCTCGGGCACGTTCTCTTCACCCACCCGCTCGCGCGCAAGACGCACCGTATCGGTGATGGCCGAGTGCATCCGTAAGCCGAGGATGTCCATCTTCACGAGCCCGAGCGCCTCGATATCGTCCTTGTCGTACTGCGAGACCACCACGCCTTTGGCCGCCCACTGCAGCGGCATCCAGCTCTCGATGGGCTCACGGGTGATGATGAAGCCGCCGAGGTGTGTGCCGAGGTGCATGGGCGTGTGATCGAGTTCGGTCGCAAGCTCAACAAGCAGCTTGTGCTCGGGCTTGTGCAGCGGGTGGTCCCGGCATTCGGGATAGGTGTCGAGCACCTCGGGCAGACGGTGCGGGCTCACCCACGGCAGGTAGCGCGAGAAGGAGTTCACGTCCTCGGGCACATGGCCGAGCGCTTTGGCGGCTGTGCGTACCGCGCTGCGAGCGGTCATCGTGTTGACGGTCCCCACCATCGCCACGTGGTCGCGGCCGAAGCGATCGTAGATGTAGGCGATGACCTCATCCCTTCGCCGGGAGTCGAAATCGATGTCGATGTCCGGCATCTGCCGCCGTGCGGGGTTCAAAAAGCGCTCAAAGAGCAAGTCGTGCGCGATGGGGTCGGCATCCGTGATGCCGAGCAGGTAGGCGACGATCGAGTCGCCCGCGCTCCCCCGTCCGCTGTACCGGATACCGCGGCTCTTGGCGAAGTCCACGATGTCTTTCACCACGAGGAAGTATTCGGGAAAGCCGAGCCGCTCGATGATCGAGAGCTCGTGCTGGAGCCTGCGGACCGCCTCAGGTGTGATCGGCCGGTAGCGTTGCTCGAGTCCGCGCCAGGCGGCCTTCGAGAGCACCGAGTACGCATCGTCCCCAGCGGGCACCTCGGCTTCCGGGAAATGGAATCCGCCGAGGCCGAGGTCGAGGTTGCAGCGCTCGGCGATCGCAAGCGTGTTGTCGCACGCCTGCGGAACATCGGCGAACAAGAGTCGCATCTCGCCTGCGGGCTTCAGCCACAGCTCGCCGTTCGGGCGGTCGTACGGCCCTGGGAGCGACGTCCGCGCCCCTGCCGAAGCGAGCACGTCATGAAGACGGAAGTCCGGCCGTTTCAGGTAATGGACGTTGTTGGTGGCCACCACCGGTATGCCGATGCGCTGCGCGAGCGCCACGAGCGCGGCGATGTAACGCGGGCTGTCTGGTGTCATGAGATGCATGAGTTCCACGTAGAAGTCGCCGGGCGAAAAGACGCGCTCTAGCCGGCGGAGCGCCCGCTCGGAGCGCATCGGCAGACCAGCGAGCACCGCCGCACCCGCCTCGCCGCACGGGCAACCCGAAAGCCCGATGAGGCCCTCGGAGCACTGCTCGAGCTCGGCAAGGGCGACGACGGACGGATCATCACCGGTACGGACGTGCGTACGCGCAAGCAGACGGCACAGGTTGCGGTAACCGGTGATGTCTTTTGCGAGCAGCGTGAGGTGGAAACCGGAAGCTGAGGCGCGACCAGAACCCACGGGTGGCGAAAGCGGCAGCCGGTTATCAGGCGGCACGTCACCTTCGATGGTGACCCCGTCATCGAGACCGACCGCCTCTAAAACGATCTCGGCACCGATGATCGGCTTCACGCCGCTGTTGCGTGCCGCCTGGTAGTGGCGGATGGCGCCGTAGAGCCCTTGGTGGTCGGTGAGGGCGAGCGCGGGCATCCCGTAGGCGGCGGCCCGCTCGAGCAGCGCCGCAGGGGAAGACACGCCGTCCATGAAACTGAAGTGCGAGTGCGCGTGAAGGTGCACGAAACCGGCCACCTCAGTCCACCACGCCGACGAGCAGCCAGCGACCGGCAAGCCGGTCGTACGCGACGTCATAGAGGCCGCCGCGTGCGAGCACGCGATAACAGCGTCTGCTCAGGCGCTTCCGGGGGTCCCACCATGCTCGCTCTGCCGCCCACGACTGCACGACCGCATCGACAGGGTAATGACGGCCCTCCATCATGAAGCTGCGCGGGCCGGCACGCGTCCCGTCCCACACCACCTCCACCTCGCGCTCGCGTTTCTTGCCGGCCATGCCTGTCGATGCGGGCTGGATGAGATCCGATGCCCGCACGATCCACGGGCTCCGCAGGATCTCCATGATCACCGGCAGTTTGGTATCGGTCGCCGTGAACAGGTCTAGCGGTTGCCCCGGTCTTCGGGGATCGAATGCTTTGATCTCACGATTGCGGCCCATGGGAGACGTCCTTTGAGAGTGAGGCCGGGCGCGGAAGGAGCTTCAGGGGTCCGCGCCCGGCACGCTTGAGTATATCGAACGTATGTTCGATATACAAGACAGCTCTGACATGCGCCCGAACGGATTCAGACGGGGCCGGAGGACTTCTTGGCTAACCCCCGAAGCCCGCACCCGCAAGAATGCGTGCGATCAGTCCGCCGAGGATGAGTGCGATGGCGATGCTCGCCCCCACCGCCAGCAGGGTCCTCCCCCACCCTTGCTGGCGCCAGTACATCGCGACCGAGGAGATGCACGGCAGCGCGATGGAGTTCACGACAGCGAACACCACGAGGTCCGTCGGCGTCATGATGTCGGCAAGCACCGCCCCCGCGCTTCCCGCCGTGGCCACTGTGAGCGCCACCAGCAGCTGGAGGGACAGCTCCTTCCTGAGCATCCCCACGACCAGCGTCACGCCGGCAACAGCGGGCAGGCCCAGCCAGCCCTCCACGAGCGGTGACAACGGCCGACTCAGATGCATGAGCCAGCCGCTTTCGTACAGACCGCCGAGGACCAGGCTGCCCGCGACCACGATCGGCGTGGCCACGAACAGGAACTCGCGGAACTGCCCCCAAGCCTTCGCCGCCACCCGCCGGAGCGAGGGACGCCGGAAGGAGAACATCTCCATGATGAGCCCGCGCGACCGTCCGCGAAGCATTCGCTCGAGGCTCAGCGCGATGGAGAGCCATACGGCGAAGACGACGGCAAGCACCAGCAGTGCGGGGGCCAAGCCGATGTAGTGACCCACCGACCCAAGGATGACGGCGGTCCGTGCGCTGCATGGCACGAACAGCACCAACGTCGAGGCGATGGTCCGCTCGCGTTTGGTGGGCAGCTGCGCGGCAGCCACGAGAGCAGGGACGTTGCACCCTGCCGCAGCCACTAGCGGAATCATGGCGCGTCCATGAAGGCCCAACCGGTGCATGACCCGGTCCGACAGGAACGCGAGCGAGTTCAGGTACCCCGTGTCCTCGAGAAAGCCGAGCAGGAAGTAGAAGGTGAGGATGTACGGCAGGCCGATGTCCCGGGACGCCTCAAGGCCGGCATCGAAGCCCCACAACAGCACCCTCGAGGCCAAGCCGTCGCCCGCAACCGCCGCGACAGCCGATGTGACCACCGGAGAGGCCACAGCCGCCCACAGCGCGGAGAATGCTGACGCCAACAGATCCCCCACGAAGAACAGGAAGCCGAACACGGCTGCCGCGACGACGATCACGAGCGGGACACCCGTCCAGGGCCAAGTGGTGAGCGAGGTGAAGTCACGCGGCAGTCGTCCGCGCACCGGCTCGCGTTTCGTCAGAACCGCGCTCGCCACCCGGCCAGCCACCGCGTGCCGTTCCCGGGCGCTGCGGAGGGCTGCAGAGGTCCTGAGGAGCGGGTCCGGAAAAACCTCGGGCTCAGAATCGTACGGCATGCGGCGGCTGGCGCCACCCTCGGCGGCCCTGAACGCCGCCTGGACAAGCTGCTCCACGCCGATACTGCGTGTGGCGGTGGTCGAGACCACCTCCGCCCCTAAGGCCGAGGCCAGAGCGTCGCGATCGACCTCGATGCCGGCACGCCGCGCTTCGTCGGCGAGATTCACCGCCACGACGATCGGGAAGCCGCGCTCGAGCGCCTCGAACGCGAGGCACAGGTTCCGCGCGAGAATGGCTGGGTCTACCACGATGACCACGACGTCGGGCGCCAGATCGAGCAGAGCGCGACGGGCGGCCTCCTCATCGGCCCCGCTGTCGCAGAAGCCGTAGATACCCGGGAGGTCGACTACGCCGATGATACGCTCCCCGAACCGCGCGGTTCCGGTGTAGACCTCGCGCGTCGTGCCCGGGTAGTGCGCGGTGGAGACACCCAAACCTGTCATGGCGTTGAACAGCGTGGACTTGCCCACGTTCGGGTTGCCCGCAATGGCGATGACGATCTCGCCATCTGGACGCTCGGCGCGCCCATCAGACCCACCGCAGTGACGCACGCTCACCGGCGGATTCCTAGCCGGCCCTTCCGTTTGGCGGGCGCTGCCGCGCTCGAGACGATGATCTTCTCAGCTACGTCTCTGCCGATGGCGTAGCGGGCGTCCCCCACCTCAACGAGCAGCGGACCTTTGAACGGAGCGACGTCGCAGATCCGGACGCTGGTGCCGGGGAACATGCCGAGCGAGGCAAGGTACGTGAGCAGCTCACCCTGCTCGTCATCGATACGGACGATGTCAGCCTCATCACCTGCGGCGCTTTCGCACAACGGTGCCCCCTGTGTGAGCGCGATGGTGCCGTCGGCTGCCGGGATGGGATGGCCATGCGGGCAGACAGCGGGATTGTCCATGAACGACTCAAGGGCCTCTTGGACTTTGGGCGAGAGCGCGTGCTCCAGCTGGCAGGCCTCCTCGTGGACCTCATCCCACGGCAACCCGAGCACGTCCACGAGGAAACGCTCGGCAAGCCGGTGGCGCCGGACGATGTCAAGAGCGGTCTGGCGACCCGCGAGCGTGAGCTCGACGGCCCCTTCACGGCGCTGTATCAGACCCGCAGCTTTCAGCCGCGAGAGCGTGGCTGTGACGGTGGGAGCCGACACGCCCATGGCCTCTGCCAAGGCACCGGGCCGAACCTCCCCGCGTTCTGCCAGCTTGTAGATTGCCTCGAGGTACTCCTCAAGCGTCGCACTGGGCATGCCGGCCTCCTCGTCATCTTCCACGAAACCCATACCTGAGTGTACGCGCAGAGGTGGTCTTCGTCCATGCAAAGGGTTATGAACCCCAGACTCCTGTCGAGCCCCCATCCTGAGAGAAACGCCGAGGCCCATAGAGACCGTTTGGCCTCCGAAACCAGCCGCTCACGTGTATGACCCGCCCGTTCGTCGGCTAGGTCGACATTTCGCGCGCATGCGCTTGACGCCCCTCGAAGGGTCCCCTAGAGTGGAGTCGTCCCGAGAAGTCGGGCCGAGCGGTTCCTCAGAGTCAGCGTACCAGTAGCTGCCGGAGGGGTCCTCGCGGGAAGGGTTCGCGCAAGCAGACCGGTACCGGCGAGGTATTCCGAAAGCAAGAAACGGGAAGCTGAGGACGTGGTCCCCGCAGGCAAGGTTTCTCGGGACACCTGTGTTTCGCCGAATCGCCATGAGGGCGGCGTTAACGCTCTTCTAGCGCCCGGGCCGGTACGTGATCTTCGCGATCGGAGACTCCCACACCCCCACCTCGACGACCTCAACCGCGTCTGAGATCCGTGCGCGCAGTCGCTCGTACAGGTATCGCGCGAGGTTCTCGGCAGTCGCGTTGATCTCATCGAACGGGGTGACCTCGTTGAGGAATGCATGGTCCAGCGGTTCCAGAACGACGGCCAGGTCATCTTTGAGGGTCTTGAAGTCGTAGACGATTCCCACATCGTCCAGCCGCGAACCGCGGACGACGACCTCGACGTCCCACGTGTGCCCGTGCAGGCGCACGCACTCGCCGGGATAGCCGCGCAGGGCATGCGCGGCGTCGAAGTGCCCTCGCACCGTGAGGTCGTACATCGGTTCTCCTTCTAGAACAGCGTCGCCGTGTCGCTACCTGGGGGGTCAGGCGCCTCTCCCACCACGCATCTTTGGTCCATTGCCTCGTTGGCGACCGCATCGGCTTCGGCGTTGTCCTCCCGGCGCACATGGACGAACTCAACGCTGTCGAACCCATGGCGGAGCGCCTGCGCCTGGCAGAACAGCGGCTTGAGCCCTTCGTTCTTGACACGGTACTCCCCGCGGAGCTGCTTGACCACGAGTTCGCTGTCTGCGCGAACGGTGAGATGCCGTGCACCGTGCGCAAGTGCTGCCCGCATGCCCCATAGCAGCGCCTGATACTCGGCGACGTTGTTCGTCACCGAGCCGAGGAACGCGCCTGCACGGGCGACCACATGTCCGTCCGGGGACCGAAGGACGATGCCCGCTCCTCCCGGACCGGGATTGCCCCGCGCGCCCCCGTCCGTATTGACAGTCCACCCCAAGCTCACGGACGCGCCCCCATTGGATATTCCAAGTCAT